>DATHPT010000167.1:0-6275 GCA_035483615.1 Solirubrobacteraceae bacterium
TCCACTGAGGGTCAGCGGGCTTTGGTTTGAGATCCCCAGGGGTCCTGCGATCCTGCGTGGGGTGGACCTCACCGTGCAGGCCGGCGAGAGCGTCGCGCTGATGGGGCGCAACGGCGCGGGCAAGTCCACGCTGTTGCGCCAGGCCGCCGGTCTGATCGACCCGACCCGCGGGCGCATCGAAAGCGCCGGCAGGGTGGCGCTGCTGCTGCAGAACCCCAACGACTACTTCCTGCGCGAGCACGTCGGCGAAGAGTGCTCGGCCCAGGCGCTTGCGACAGCAGGCCTGGCCGAGCTGGCCGAGCGCAATCCTCGCGACCTCTCAGGCGGCGAGCGCCAGCGCCTGGCTCTCGCGATCGTCACCGACGGGGCCGAGCCGCCCGCGGTGCTTGCGCTGGACGAGCCCACCCGCGGCATGGACCGCGAGGCCAAAGCGGGGCTCGCCGCGGAGCTTCGCCGGCGTGCCGGCGAGGGGCAGGCGGTGGTCGTGGCCACCCACGACCCCGAGTTCGCCGCCGCCTGCGCCGATCGTGCGGTGCTGCTGGCCGATGGCCGGGTGATCGCCGACGGGCCCGCCGCCGAGCTGCTGGCGGGCGGCTGGTACTTCTCCACCGAGACCGCCCGCATCCTCGGGGGGGCCGGCGGAGCGCTCGAGCCCGAGGCGGGAGCGCGGCTGCTGTGCGATCTCGCGGCGCCCCCATCCCCGGCGTTGTCTGCGACGGCGAGAGGTGAGCGTCTGTGAGCTGGCCGCTCGCCACCTTTGCGATCGTGCTCGGGATCCTGCTCGCCGGCTGGCTCGCCTACGAGCGCTCGCGACCCTCGGCCCGGCTGACGGCCGTGGTCGGGACGCTGGCGGCGGTGGCCGCGCTCGGCCGCGACGCGTTCGTGGCGCTGCCCGACGTGAAGCCGATCACAGCGATGACGTTCGTCGTCGGCTACGCGCTCGGGCCGCTGCCCGGCTTCGCGGTCGGCGCGATCGGGATGCTGGCCTCGAACATCGTGCTCGGGCAGGGCCCCTACACGCCGTGGCAGATGGTCGCCTGGGGCCTCGTCGGTCTCGCCGGCGCGGCGCTCGGCAAGCTCAGCGGCCGGCGCATGGGGCGGTTCGGGATCGCCGTTGCCTGCGGCGTGAGCGCGCTCGGCGCCAAGGAGATCATGAACGTCTACACCTGGACGATCGGCGCGAGCCATACGCTGCCCGCGCTGGTGGCCACCGCCGGCGTGGGGCTGCCGTTCGACGTGACCGACACCATTGCAAGCTTCCTGTTCGGGCTCGCATTCGGTCCCGAGCTCGCGCGCCTGCTGGGGCGCATGCGCGCACGGATGGACGTCCGCTGGGAAGCGGCCGTCGTCGGGCCGTTGGCGCTCACCGTGCTGCTCGTGGCCGGCGCCTGCGCCGCGATCGCGACGGTCTCCCCGGCGTCGCCGGCCCGAGCCAGTTCGACGACGAGTGCGGCGGTCTCCCCGGCCTCGCCGGCTCGGGCCAGTTCGACGGCCAGCGCCGGCGGGCGGGGCCCGGAGGCAAGGCCTCGGCCGGCCTCCGGCGCTGTCGATGCCGTTATCCCGGCGCCCGCGCGCACAGCTCACGCGAACGTCTCCCGCGAGATCTCCTATCTCACACACGCCCAGAACCGGGACGGTGGCTTTGGCGGGGCTCCGGGGCAGCACAGCAGCGAGCTGTACTCGGCCTGGGCGGCGATGGGCCTGGCCGCGGCCGGACGCGCCCCGTTGAGCGTCACCAGCGCAGGCCGCACGGTGCTCGATGCGATTCGCGGGGAAGCCTCGACGCTCGAAGACGCCGGGGACGAGGAGCGCACGGTCCTGGCCCTGTACGCCTGCGGTGTCTCTCCTGGAGCCTTTCCGGGCGGTAGCCCGCTCGGCAAGCTGCTGCGGTCGCGGTCGGGCGACGGCTCCTTCGGGCAGCTGGTCAACACCACCACGTTCGCGATCTTCGCGCTGCGCGCCGCCGGCCGCTCCGCCGGGGATCCGATCGTGCGAGCCGCCGGTCGCTGGCTCGTGCGCCAGCAGGATCCCGACGGCGGCTTCGGCTTCGCGGCGCGTGGCGCCAGCGAGGACGTCGATGACACCGCCGCTGCCCTGCAGGGCGTTGTCGACGCCGGGGGACGGAGGAGCCCGGCGGTGAGCCGGGCAGTCGCCTTCCTGCGCCGTGCCCAGAACCCGGATGGAGGCTATGCCCAGCAGCCGGGGGGACCCTCCAACGCCCAGTCGACCGCTTGGGCGGTGCAAGGGCTGATCGCCGCCGGTCAGGACCCACGGAGGGTCACCCGCGGTGGCAGCCGCTCCCCGCTTGCCTACCTCGAAAGCCTGGTCGCGCCCGACGGCAGCGTGCGCTACTCGCGCACCAGCGCCCAGACGCCCGTGTGGGTGACCGCGCAGGCCCTGATCGCGCTCGCCGGCAAGCCGTTCCCGATCGCCCCTGTCGCGCGAGGGTCGATCGTCCACCATGACTCCGTTCAGAGAGCCGGCTCGGGTGTGCGTCGCGCCTCGACCGCGCTGGCCGCCGCTGCCGCGCGCGGCATCGTGACCCGAGCGCGAGGGTCCGCAAAGCCCGCGGCGAAGGCCAGGCCGAAGGCACGGACCCGCCCGCGCCCGGCAAGCTCGCCGGTCCCGGCGCAGGGGCGCCTGGAAGCGATCGCCCTCACCGCCGGTGTTCTCATCGGCGTTGTGCTGGCGCCCGTGCTTCGTTGACCAGAGCCCAAGCGCTGTCGATGCCTGCGCTGAGATCGACCGCGGCTCCTAATCTGAAGGGATGTCCACGATCTCGAGCACGCCGCTCGCCGCCCGCCGCGGGGTTCGCCTGGCGCTGCTGGTCGCAGGGCTGTGCGTCATCGGGCTGGCGCTGACCTGGGTGCTTGCCGAGCTGGTGCCGATCACCCACGTCAAGGACGCGGTGGCGCTGTATGACTTCACGCGCCTGAACCGCCCGCTTGTGGAAGTGCCTGCCAACGTGCTGCTCGATCTGCTCTACCCGCCGTTCTTCGCCGCCTGGGGAATCGTGCTGGTGGTTCTCGCGTTGCGCCGTCGCCTGCTGTGGGTGGCGCTCGCGGTCGCGATCGTGTTGCCGCTCGCCCCGCTCAGCGCCGAGCTGCTGAAGCCGCTGCTGGCTCATTCCCACGATCAGCTCGGACCGAAATACATAACCGACGCCTCCTGGCCCAGCGGCCACGCGACCGCCGCGCTGACGCTCAGCTGGTGCGCGCTGCTCGTCGCTCCTCCCGCCCGCCGCCGGCTCGTGGCGATGCTGGGCGGCGCGTTCTCGCTTGCCGTCGGGGTCGCGCTGCTGGTGCTCGCCTGGCACATGCCGAGCGATGTGGTCGGCGGGTATCTGCTTGCCACCCTGTGGGCCGCGCTGGCGCTTGCGATCCTGCTCGCGTTCGAGCGCGATGGCGGCTCTCGCGCTCGAGCCCACTCCCCTCTAGGAGGTTCCCCCAGCGGGGCCCGAGCCATGCGCGCCTGGAGCCCATAGCGACTCCGGTCGCTCAGACAGACCGTCGTTGGCGGCGCGGGCGAGGATGAACAGCATGTCCGAGAGCCGGTTCAGGTAGCGGATCGCCTCCGGGTTGCAGTCCTCGCCCACCGCGATCGCCCGGCGCTCGGCGCGGCGGCACACGGTGCGACATACGTGCAGGTGCGCCGCCGCCGGCGTTCCACCGGGGATCACGAACGAGCGCAGCGGCTCGAGCTGCGCGTTCACCTCGTCGCAGACCTGCTCGAGCCATTCGGAGTACTCGGCGCTCACCCGCAGGCGCGCCTGGCCCTTGCCGGTGGCGTCTGGCGCTCCCTCTGCGGGGGCGGGAACCGACAGGTCGGCGCCGACGTCCAGCAGATCGTTCTGCACGCGCGTCAGCCATCGCTGAAAGCTTGGTGGCAGGCCCGGCGCCAGCAACGTCACGCCGATCGTCGCGTTGAGCTCGTCCACGGTTCCATAGGCCTCCACGCGCGGGTGCAGCTTGGAGACGCGGCTCATGTCGCCGAGGTGTGTCTCTCCACCGTCTCCGAGCTTGGTGTAGATGCGCGTCAGGTTGACCGTCACGGCTCCTCGAGTCTGCCACACGGGCGCTCGGACCACCTGCCGGCAGCGCGATCGGGCGTTTTGGCAGTGTGATCGGGCGCCCTTGGCAGTGTGATCGGGCGCTCTTGGCGACGCGATCGGGCGGGCCTGACCCGAGTCTCGGGAAAGCGAGCCGACCGGTCTGACTGCGCGCCGTCGGCAAGATCGGATACTTTCCCGGCCTTCATGAGGGTAGGCGTTCCGAAGGAGACTGCCGAGGGCGAGCACAGAGTTGCGCTCGTGCCGGAGGTCATAGCCAAGTTGAAGACCAAGGGCATCGATGTCCTGGTCCAGAGCGGCGCGGGCGCAGACGCCCTGCTGCCCGACGCGGCGTTCCTCGAGGCAGGCGCGCAGATGGTGGACGACGCAGCCGAGGTCTGGCGCGCGGAGGTGGTCGTCAAGATCTCACCGCCGAGCCAGGCTGAGGTCGGGCTGCTCGGGCAGGGCTCGATCCTGATCGGCTTTCTCGCGCCGCTCACCAGCCCGCAGACCACGCGTGCGCTGGCGTCGGCCAAAGCGACAGCCTTCGCGATGGAGTCGATCCCGCGCATCTCGCGCGCCCAGTCGATGGACGCGCTCTCCTCGCAGAGCAACATCGCGGGCTACAAGGCGGCGCTGCTGGGCGCCGAGAACATGGGGCGCTTCTACCCGATGCTGATGACCGCGGCCGGCACGATCCCGCCGGCGAAGGTGCTCGTGCTGGGGGCCGGCGTGGCAGGCCTGCAGGCGCTCGCCACCGCCAAGCGGCTCGGGGCCCGTACGACCGGCTATGACGTCCGCCCGGAGGTCGCCGAGCAGGTGCAGTCGCTCGGAGCGCAGTGGCTCGACCTCGGCCTGGAGGCAAGCGGAGAGGGCGGCTATGCGCGCGAGCTGACCGACGAGGAGCGCGCCCGCCAGCAGCAGGCGCTGACCGACGCCATCAAGGGTTTTGACGTGGTCATAACCACCGCGCTCGTACCCGGGCGTCCCGCTCCCAAGCTCGTCACGGCCGAGGCCGTCGAAGGGATGAAGCCCGGCTCTGTGATCGTGGATCTCGCCGGCGAGTCGGGTGGCAACTGCGAGCTGACCGAGCCGGGGCAGACCGTCGTCAAGCACGACGTGAAGATCGTCTCGCCGCTGAACCTGCCCGCGAGCATGGCCGAGCACTCCTCGCAGCTGTTCGCCCGCAACGTGCAGTCGCTGCTGGAGCTGCTGGTCGTCAACAAAGACGATCCCGCCCACCCCGACGCCGAGGGCGAGGTCGAGCTGAAGCTCGACTTCGAGGATGAGATCGTGGCAGGCGCCTGCACCGTGCGCGATGGGGAGATCGTGGGCGCGGGGGCCAAGGCAGCCGTCGAAGCGGCCGATGCGACAGGATCCGGCGCATGATTCTCGCAAGCGTGCTCACCACCAACCTCGCGATCCTCGTGCTCGCCGGTTTCATCGGCTTCGTGGTGATCTCCAAGGTGCCGAACACGCTGCACACGCCGCTGATGTCGGGCACCAACGCGATTCACGGGATCGTGCTGCTCGGCGGACTGCTGCTGTTCGGCCTCGCCGGCCTCGGCGCGGTCAGCAAGGCGCTGCTGGTGATCGCCGTCGCCTTCGGCACGATCAACGTCGTCGGCGGATTCCTCGTCACCGACAGGATGCTCGACATGTTCAAGTCGCGTCCCAAGCCCAAGCAGGACGGGGACGAGCCCAAGGACGAGAGGACGGCCTCATGAGCAGCCTTCCGATCGCCACTTCCTTCCTACAGAGCGAAAGCTTCATCTATGTCTTGTACATCGTCGCCTTCTCCCTGTTCATCCAGGGCCTGCGAGGGCTCTCAGGGCCGACCACCGCAGTGCGCGGCAACCGCATCGCCGCGGTCGGGATGGCGATCGCGGTGCTCGCCACGCTGCTCTACCCCGGTGAGGGCAACTGGGGTCTGATCGCGCTCGGCGTCGCGCTCGGCGTCGCCGTGGGGGTGCCGGCCGCACGCCAGGTGAAGATGACCGCGATGCCGCAGATGGTCGCCCTCTTCAACGGGGTCGGCGGCGGCGCGGTCGCGATCATCTCCTGGGTCGAGTTCCGCAGCCTCGGCTCGACCTACGGGTCTCACACGATCCACATCATCGGCAACCTCGGCACGTTGACGATCACCGGCGGCGCCGTGGCCACCTACATCGCGGTCTTCTCCGTCTTCGCCGCGATCGTCGGCTCGATCTCGTTCTGGGGCTCGAAT
>DATHPT010000168.1:0-6773 GCA_035483615.1 Solirubrobacteraceae bacterium
AGAGGCTCCCACCACAGGCCCGCGTACACGAGATAGGCCCATTGGCGGTCGAGCCCGGCCTTGAATTGGTTCTGGTGGATCGTGCAGACGAGCTTCTCGAGCTCTTGGTGGGCGGGCAACAGGATCGCGGCGGCGGGCGCCTCGTAAATGTCGCGCACCTTCAAGCCGACGATCCGGTCCTCGATGTGGTCGACGATGCCAACGCCATGGCGCGCGGCGATCTCGGCGGCGCGTTCGAGCAGCTCGACGAGGCCGAGGCGCTCGCCGTTCAGGCCGACGGGCACACCGCGCTCGAACTCGACCTCCACGATCTCGGCCTCATCCGGGGCCAACTCGGGGCGGGTCACCAGCTGGAAGACATCGTCCTCGGGAGCGTGGTCGAGCTCCTCGATCCAGCGTCCCTCCGAGGAGCGTCCCCACAGGTTGTCGTCGATCGAATAGGGCGCCATCTCGGTTCCGCCCTTGACGGGAATGCCGTGCTCGCGCGCGTAGGCGATCTCCTCCTCGCGACCCATCTGCCAGGAGCGCACGGGCGCGATCGTCTTCAGCTCGGGTGCGAGCGTGGCGACGGTGGCCTCGATGCGGACCTGGTCGTTGCCCTTGCCGGTGCAGCCGTGGGCGATCGTGTCGCAGCCGCTGCTACGGGCGTGGTCGACCGCGAGCTTTGCGATCAGAGGCCGTCCGAGGGCGGTGAACAGCGGGTAGCCGCCGCCGTAGAGCGCGTTGGCCTTGATCGCGGGGACGAGGTAGTCACGGGCGAACTCCTCGCGGGCGTCGACGACGTGGCACTCGAGCGCGCCGAGCCGGCGGGCCTTCTCGGCGATCACCTCGTAATCCTCGCCGGGCTGGCCGAGGTTGACGGTCAAGCACACGACCTCGGCTTCGTAGGAGTCCTGGATCCACTTGAGCATCACGCTCGTGTCGAGGCCGCCGGAGTAGAGCAACAGCACGCGGTGGACCTGCTCGGGGGACGCCTCGTAGGAGGCGGTCGGGGGCGGGAAGCTGTGTGGTGTGCCGGTCACGCGCGCGGAACCTTATCCGGCGAGCGAGCGACCGAGCCGCGCAAGCGCCTCGTCGAGCTCGGGGACGGTGACCGTCAGCGGCGGCAGCAGCCGCACGGTGGTGGGGCCGGTGGCGTTCAGGACCAGTCGCTGCTCGAGCAGCGCACGGCGCACGACCTCCGGCGCGGGCAGGTCGAGCTCGCAGGCGAGCATCAGGCCGCGGCCCCTGACGGACAGCACGTGGGGCAGCTGGGCGAGGCCGTCGGCGAGGCGGGCGCCGAGCTCGCGCACGCCGGCGAGCAGCCCGGGCTCGGAGGTCTCGGCGAGCGCGGCGAGCGCGGCGGCGCACACGACCGGGCCGCCGGCGAACGTGGAGCCGTGGTCGCCCGGCTGCAGCACGTCGGCCAGGCGGGGCCCGGTGATGAGCGCCCCGATCGGCATCCCGCCGCCGAGCGCCTTGGCGCTGGTCAGGGCGTCGGGGACGACGCCCGTCTGCTCATAGGCCCACAGTGAGCCTGTGCGGCCCATGCCGCACTGGATCTCGTCGAAGATGAGCGCGGCGCCGTGCTCGTCACAGGCGGAGCGGGCGGCGGCGAGCAGCTGCTCGGAGAGCACGTTGACCCCGGTCTCCCCCTGGATCGGCTCGAGCAGCACCGCCGCAGTGCGCTCGTCGATCGCGGCGCCAAGCGCCTCGGGCTCGGCCTCGACGGCCCTGAAGCCGGGGACGAGCGGGGCGAACGGCGCCTGCTTGGACTCCTGGGGGGTCGCCGACAGCGCGCCGTAGGTGCGTCCGTGGAAGGCGCGGTGCACGACCACGATGTCCCCGGCGGGCTTGGCCTTGCGGGCGAGCTTGATCGCCGCCTCGTTGGCCTCGGCGCCGGAGTTGCAGAAGTAGACCTTGCCGCCGAGGCTCGAGTGGGAGAGCCGCTGTGCCAGCAGCATCGCGGGCTCGGTGTAGTAGAGGTTGCTCGTGTGCATCAGCTGTGTGACCTGCTCGCTGACGGCCGCCACCACCTTTGGGTGGCAGTGGCCGAGGCTGGTAACCGAGATGCCGCACAGGAAGTCCAGGTACTCGTTGCCTTCGGAGTCCCACAGACGCGAACCCTGGCCGCGCACGAACTCCACGGGCAGGCGCGCATAGGAGGGCACCACACTCGTGCGCTCCAGCTCTTGTAGCTCCACAAGACTCACGCTTTTACCGCCAGCGCCGCATGGGTGCTCATGCTGAGGCCTCAATCTTTGTGCCGATCCCAGCGTCTGTGAACAGCTCGAGCAATAGCGAGTGAGGGATGCGACCGTCGATGATGTGGGCCGAGTTGACGCCCTCGTTGATGGCCTCGACGCAGGCGGCGAGCTTTGGGCGCATGCCGCCCTGCAGGCCGGGGAGCTGGGCGGCGACCTCGCCGGCGCTGGCCTGGCCGATCAGGCTGGTGGGGTCCTGGGGGTCGGCGAGCCAGCCGGCGACGTCGGTGAGGAACACGATCTTGTGGGCGCCCATCGCTCCGGCGACGGCGCCGGCGGCCTCGTCGGCGTTGATGTTGTAGGAGTTGCCCTCGCGGTCGGCGCCGACCGAGGCGATCACGGGGATGTAGTCCAGGGCGACGTGCTCGAGCACGTCGACGTTGACGCGCTCGATGCTGCCGACCAGGCCGATGTCCTCTCCGCCGGGGCCGGCGCGACGGGCGACCCGGAACAGGGATCCGTCGTCTCCGCAGAGGCCGACGGCGGGCTGGCCGTGACGGTTCAGGCGCAGGACGATCTCCTTGTTGACCTTCCCGACGAGCACCATCTTTGCGATCTCCACGGTCTGGGGATCGGATACGCGCAGGCCGCCGATGAACTGCACGGGCAGGCCAAGGCGCTCCATGTAGGCGGTTATGTCCGGTCCGCCGCCGTGCACCACGATCGGGTTCAGCCCGACGTACTTGAGCAGCACCACGTCGCGCGCGAACTCCTCGCGCAGGTCCTCGTCCTCCATCGCGGCGCCGCCGTACTTGATCACGACGGTCTTGCCGTGGAACTCGCGAATGTAGGGAAGCGCCTCCAGGAGCGTTGCCACATCGCGCATCAGCGAGACCTCCGGTTCGTGTGGATGTGTGCGGGGGAAGGGTTTTGGGAAACAATCTCGCCCGGCCCCCGAAGCGGGGCCCCCGTCGCCGGTTGCGGCGCCTGCTGGACGAGCCCGAGCTCTGGCGACGGGGCGCTCATGTGGTGTAGTCGGCGTTGATGGTCACGTACTCGTGGGAGAGATCGGAGAAGAAGACCTCCGTCTCGGCGCCGTCGCCAGGCAGGGTGATCTCGAACTCGATCTCGCCGGCCTGCAGCGCCTCTCTCAGCGCGGCGGCGTCGTAGGGCACGGCCATGCTCGCCGAGCAGACCTGAGTTCCCTCGATGAAGATGTCCATCGCGAGCGGGGCGGTGCCCGGCAGGACACCTCCGACGGCCTGCACGATCCTGCCCCAGTTGGGGTCGGCGCCGTGCAGCGCGGTCTTCACCAGCGGCGAGTTGGCGACCGCCCTGGCGGCGAGCTCGACCGAGGGCTGGTGGCCACCGCTGACCACCAGGCGTGCGATCCGCCGGGCGCCCTCGCCGTCGGCGACCATCAGGATCGCGAGCTGGCGCATGAGCGCGTCGAGCGCCTCGCCGAAGCGCAGCTCGTCCTCGCTCTCGGGCGCGATCTGGAGGCCGCTCTCGCCCGAGCAGATGAGCACAGCGGTGTCGTTGGTGGACAGCTGCCCGTCGACGGTGCAGCGGTCGAAAGAGCGCTTCAGGCACACGCCCAGCAGCAGCTCCGCCGTCTGCGGTGACAGCGCGGCGTCGCTCTGCAGGAAGCAGAACATCGTGGCAAAGCGCGGCGAGATCATCCCGGCGCCCTTGCATTGGGCGCTGAGCCGCACCGTGCCCGAGGGCAGCTCGACCTCGAGGTTGGCGCGCTTCTCGAACGCGTCGGTGGTCTGGATCGCCTGCTGGAAGTCGGCGTCTCCCTCGCGACGCAGGCGGGCTCGTGCGTCGAGGATCCCGCGCAGCATGTTCTCCACCGGCAAGCTTTGGCCGATGGCGCCGGTGGAGCCGAGCAGGACCTCCTCCGGCCGTACGCCGGCGGCGATCGCGGCAGCTCCCTGGGTCTTGGCGGCGTCTTCAAGGCCCCGTTTGCCGGTGGCGGCGTTGGCACAGCCGGAATTGGCGAGCAGCACCCGCAGGGCGGAGAGCTTGCAGCGCTCCTGGCTGAGCAGCACCGGAGCGGCCGGCGTGCCCGTGTCGGCGAAGCGGACGGCGGAGACGGGGTTGGGCGAATCGCAGACGAGCAGGCCCAGGTCGGGATTGCCGGAGGGCTTGATCCCGCACGCTACGCCGGCTGCGCGAAAGCCGGCGGGCAGGCCGGCGTCGGGTCCGAGCTCGCGCACGTGGGCGGGCGCTGGGACCCAGCGTGAGTGAAAGAACTGCTGCGGCGGAGCGCCGGCGAGACGATCGCTCCACGGCTCCTTGCCGGCGCTCACAGCAGGCCCTCGGTCTCGGGGAGCCCGAACATCAGGTTCAGGTTCTGGACCGCCTGGGAGGAGGTGCCCTTCCAAAGGTTGTCGATCGCGGAGAACACGAGCAGCTTGCCGGTGTGCGGGTCGGCCGCGGCGAACAGGCGGCAGAAATTGGTCTCGCGGACCTCGCGCACGCTCGGGGGAGCGTCGACGAGCTCCACGAACGGCTCGTCGGTGTAGGCGCTCGCGAACAGGCCGGCCAGCTCCTCGGGGGCGACGCTGCGGGTGGGCGTCACATAGCAACTTGCCATCTCGCCCTGGTCGAGCGACACGAGGTGCGCCTGGAACTGGACCCGCAGGTCTGGGCGGCTGGGGTCGAGCTCGTCGAGCTGCTGCTCGATCTCCGGGGTGTGGCGGTGGGCGGCGACCTTGTAGGGAATGATGTTCTCCGCGGTGTAGGAGAGGTGGGTGGTGTCGAGCGAGGCGGTGCGTCCTGCGCCGGAGACGCCCTGCTTGGCGTCGATGACCACGTCGGCGAGCAGGCCGGCGCGGGCGAGCGGTGCGAGCGCAAGCACCGAGGCGGTTGGATAGCAACCGGGGTTGGCGACGATCGTGGCGTGGGCGATCCGCTCGCGGTGAAGCTCGCTCAGGCCGTAGACCGCCTGCTCGAGCAGCTCTGGGCGGGGATGAGCGCCGTACCAGCGCTCATAGGTGGCGAGCTCGCTCAGACGGAAGTCGGCGCTCAGATCCACCACTCGCACGCCACGGTCGATCAGCGCGCCGACCGCGGGCGCGGCGGCCGCGTGCGGGTAGGCCACAACGGCGGCGTCGATCCGCTCGAGCCCGTCCAGGTCGAGCTCGTCGAGGATGAGCGGCACGCGATAGCGGGGATAGAGATCGTCAAGTCGCCGGCCCACCTCGGAGCGACCCGTGACGGCAGCCAGCTCGAAGCGAGGGTGGCGCCATAGAAGATGCGCCGCGAGCGCTCCCGCGAAGCCAGTGGCCCCGGCGACGAGCACGCGGGGGGAGCCGGGCTCAAAGCGCTGGGCCGAGCCGCGCTTGGATGTCTGGAGGGCGACGGATCCGCCGCCGGTCTGGTCGCCTGTGTGCAGAGAGGCTACGTGCGGGTCACCTGCGTGCCCGGACCCGCTGGCGGCCTGGACACCAGCCTGTATGGGCGTACCGCCGCTCGCTGTGGACGGCTCAGCCACGCAGCTCACCCCCGAGGCCGGCGAGCGCCTTCACGATCCGCTTGCGCACGGGTGCGACGTCCTCGTCGGTGAGCGTGCGGTCGGGCGCCCTGAAGGCGAGTGACAGCGCCAGCGAGCGCTTGCCCTCGCCCACCTGGGGGCCGCTGTAGACGTCGAACACACGCACCTCGTCGAGCAGCTTGCGGGCGGCCTCGCGCACGGCCTCGAGCACCTGGGCGGCGGGAACCTGCTCGGGGAGCACCACGGCAAGGTCCTGACGCAGCGCGGGATAGGAGATCACGTCGCGATAGGCGCTCTGGGGCGCCGCAAGCGCCAGCAGCCGATCGAGCTCAAGCTCCATCACCGCTGCCCCGTCGAGGCCCCACTCGCGTGCCACGAGCGGATGCAGCTCGCCAAGCCAGCCGATCCGCTGGCCCGCACAGCTGACCGTGGCGCTGCGCCCCGGGTGCAGGAAAGGTTGGGCGCCGGGCTCGCAGTCCAGCTGCACGTCCAGGGCGCTGCCGAGCGCTTCGAGCAGGCCCTTCAGCGCGAACAGGTCGGCCTGCGGTGGGTCGGGAGCGCCCCAGGTGGCGGGGGCCACGCGGCCGCTGAGCAGCACGGCGAGCGAGCGTTGCTCGTGCACGCCTGTGTCACCGGCCGCTCGAGCGTGGCCGGCGGCGCGAGCGCCGTCGTCAGCGGCGTGGTGATCCTCATCCAGAACGAACAGCGTCCCCACCTCGAACAGGCGCAGGTCGGCGGCTCCGCGCGCGGAGTTGTGGGCGGCCACGTCCAGCAGCGAGCCCAGCAGGGTTGTGCGCAGCAGCGCCTGGTCCTCCGAGAGCGGGTTCTCGATCGCCGGCGCGCGCCGGCGCGGATCGTCCTCGGGCAGCCGCAGCCTGTCGTGGAGCGTCGCCGCGGTGAAGGTCCAGCCGACCGTCTCATACAGCCCGCGGCCCACCAGCGCGTCGACGGCGCGGCGGCGCAGCCGCTGGGCTGTGGAAAGGCGACCGTAGGCGCCCCTGCGCGCGGGCAGGGTGGCCGGCAGCGCGGCCAGCCCGTGGATGCGGGTGACCTCCTCGATCAGGTCCGCCTCGCGGGTGACGTCGTTG
>DATHPT010000169.1:0-14556 GCA_035483615.1 Solirubrobacteraceae bacterium
ACCCCGAGCAGCATCGCTCGGACAGCCTAATCCTGTCGAGCCCCTAACGACGCCTACGAGGGCGGCCAGACTGCGCTCAGGCCGCCGCCAGGCGCTCGCTGTGCTCGGTGTCCGCCAGGTGCTGATGGGAGGGGCAGTAGCCGTTGTGCGGCAGCGGCACACGCTGGCACGTCGAGCCCTTGCGGGTGGTGGCGCGGCAGGTGGGGGGCTCGTCGGTGACGGCCGCATGGGCCTCCACCGGATGCTCCAGCAGGAACCGCTGGGCGAGGTCCATGTATCGGGCCACCGTCTGCAGCACACGCTCCTGGGCGCTCATCGGGAAGTAGGTCCTGATGTCACAGAACAACGTCCGGGCGGGCTTTGCGAAATAGTGACGATCGGTCGCCAAGCGCTCAACCGCAGACTCGCACGCGTCAAGCACGTGCTTGTGATTGGACCCGCCCTCGGCGTCGGGCCTGGACTCCGTTATATACGGAGCCAACTCCCTATAGATGGCTCGGCTGAACTGATACATAGTTCTGCTCACCTCCAACACTCACCCGGGGCAAAAAGACCGGACTTGTGGAGTATCCAAGCCGATCCTAAGTCCCACCGAAGTAATTCATTAAGGGTGGGTTAGTTCTTCACCAGCTACCTGTTTGGGGGATTTTGGGTCGTTCCGTCGGTCAGAACGCTCCCGAGCAGGACTTACAGAGCCCCGCTACTCCCACCTCTGCCACTCAAGCTGCTCACCTGCGCCCGCCACCACCACGTGCCTGGCGTCTAGCTGCGCGCGCTGCTCGGGATGGTCGGTGCGCATGTGCGTCCCCCGGCTCTCCTGCCGCTCCAACGCCGATCGTGCGATCAGACGAGCCAGGGGGTGCGGGTCGCGGAGCAGGCCCGTCAGCCCCTCGGCCGAGCGTTCGATCCCGGCCAGCTCCCACAGCGCGGTGCGGGTGGACTGCTCCACGGGCGCCATCGCTGTGAACGCCGACTCTGAGCGCAGCCCCGCGAAAGGCGGCTCCTGGAGCGCCGTCAGCGCGGCCCGGCGCCCGAACACGAAGCACTCGCTGAGCGAGTTCGAGGCGAGCCGGTTGGCTCCATGCAGCCCCGTGCAGGCGGTCTCGCCCACCGCATAGAGCCCGGCCACCGCCGAGCGGGCCTGCAGGTCGGTGACGACCCCGCCGATCGTGTAGTGCGCCGCCGGCGCCACCGGCACCAGCTCGCGCGTCGGATCGAGCCCCGCTTCGCGTAGAGCTCCCACTACGTTCGGGAACAGCCCCGGGTCGATCGCCCGCATGTCGAGGCTCACCGACCGCTGCCCGCTCTCGCCCAGGCGGCTCTGGATCGCGCGCGAGACCTCGTCGCGTGGCGCCAGCTCGTCGACGAAGCGCTCGCCGTCGCGATCCAGGAGCGTGGCGCCCTCGCCGCGAATCGCCTCGGTGATCAGAAACCCTTCCCTGCCCTCCACGCCGATCACTGCGGTTGGGTGGAACTGCATGAACTCGAGGTCAGCCAGCGGCGCTCCCGCCGCATGAGCCAGCAGCAGCCCCTGGCCGATCGAGCCCGGCGGGTTGGTTGTGCGCGACCACAGCGCCGCGGCTCCGCCTGTGCTCAGCACCACCGCCCGCGCTCCCACGGTCAGCCCGTTCGAGCTGAGATCGGCCGGATCTCTCGTGGGTGCGCACACCACGCCCTGGCAGCGCCCTTCCTCGCACAGCAGCCCGCTCACGCGGGCTCCCTCGATCACCTGTATTCGCTCCTCGGCCACCACCAGCGCGGAGAGCTCGCGCAGCAGTCGCCGTCCCGTGGCGCTGCCGCCGGCGTGCACGATCCGGCGCACCGAGTGACCCCCCTCCAGCCCCAGCGCCAGGCGCCCGCGGCGATCGGCGTCGAAGTGAAAGCCCAGCCGCTCCAGGTCGCGCACCCGTTCGGGGGCCTCCCGCACGAGCACGTCCGCCGCGGCAGTGCGCACCGCCCCGCGTCCCGCGCGCTCGGTGTCGCTCAGGTGCAGCTCGAAGCTGTCGTCCTCGGCCAGCACCGCAGCCAGGCCCCCCTGGGCCCAGTAGCTCGCGGTCTGCGCCAGGGCCATCGCCGAGAGCAGCGCCACAGCGGCGCCCTCACGGGCGGCGCACAGCGCCGTGTAGAGCCCCGCCGCGCCCGCTCCCACCACCACCAGGTCCACCTCCCTGTGGACGCTGCGCCCGGAACCGCCGCCGTCGCTCACCCGCCGCTCACCCGGCGAGCTTCACGAGCGCCGCCGCTAGCACGCCCAGCGACAGCAGCACGATCAGCAGCAGCACGATCACGAGCGCCTTCCATTTCGGCTGCGCCGCCAGGCGCGTGCGGGCGCCCGTGCCGCAGCGCAGGCACCAGTCCTGCTCGGGTCTCAGCGGCTCGCCGCACAGTGGGCACGCTTCCTGCTCGGACACCATCACCTGTGCGCCCGCGGGCGCCGGCGCGGTCACGCTCACGTGCCCCTCGCCGGAGGTCGCAGCACCTGCGTCGGTTCGTCCTCCCCGCTGCTGTCCGGCTCAGGAGGCGCCGGCGAGAACGGAGTGGGCGCCGGTTTGGCGGCAAACGGAGGGACCTTCGGCTGCGCCGGGGGCGCCTTCGGTGGCGCGGGCGTCGTGGACGGTGGGCTCGCCGATGCCGGGCTCGCGAGCTGAGCGGTGGGGGAGGGCGTCGCTGCGGTGGCAGAGGGGCCTGCTGTGAGAGCAGCGGGCGTCGCGACGCCCGGATCCGACGCGGGCGGTTGCGCCGATGCGATCTGAGCAGGCGTGCCATGCGGTTGCGATGCCAACGGCGGGATCTGCGCCGGGGGCGCCAGTGGGCTGGTGGAGATGGGCCGGTCGGCGTTCCTGTCAAAGGCCAGCCCACAGCCGGGGCAGAAGCGATCGTCACTGCCGTGGATGGCGGCGCAGCGCGGACACGCCGCGATCCCGACTTCGCGCAGCACCGTCACCGGCCTGCGGTCCCGCAACACGCCTTCCAGCTCGCGCAGCTCGGTGTCGACGTGGCGCAGCGCAGCCAGCTTGGCGAGCACCAGCTGATCGTTGCGCTGCCCGAAGCGGTGCAGGTCGAACACGAGCCCGCCCAGATCGCGATAGGCGAGCTCCCGCGCCTTGCGCAGGAAGCGTGCACGGCGACGCATGCGCCCGCGCTCGCCGAAGCCCGGCGTCTGCGTCGTCTGCTCGGCCGCCGGCTCAGTCGCCTGCTCGGGCTCGCCCGGCTTCTGCTCGGGGGCCTGCGAGCGCGTCTCCCCAGCTTCGTCTGCGCCTGCCACGGCTCTCATGCTATCCAGCCTCTGCGACGAGTGAGCGCCATGCGCTCCCCACCAGCTCGGCCATCCTGGTCGCCGAGAAGCGCTCCGCGCGTGGGCGCCCCGCCACACGCGGGTCCCGATCGGCCAGATGGGGAGCCAGCGCGAGGCGCCAGCGCTCGAGATCGAATGGCTGACACAGCGTGCCCACAAGCCCCTCCAGCGCCTGGGCGTGCACGCCGACCGGGGTGGCCAGCACCGGCACGTCGCACGCCAAGGCCTCCAGCACAGCCAGGCCGAAGCCCTCGCGCTCGGAGGGCACCAAGACCGCATTCGACGCGTTCACATACAACGGCACCCGCTGCGGGTCCACCCCGCCCAGCGCGATCAGCTGTGCGTCGCTGCCGGCGGCGAGCGCCATGGCCAGATCGTGGCGCTTCTCAGGGCGAGCGGGGTCGGCGGGGAACAGCACATAGCGACCTTGGGGGTCCAGACCCAGATCGGCGCGAGCCTGCGCGCGGGGGATCGGCCTGAAGCGCTCAATGTCAACGCCACATGGCAGCACCTGGGCGCGCTCGCGGGCGCGACGTCCCGGAAGCTGCTCGACCAGCGCCTGGGAGACCGCGGCCAGCAGGCCAACGGTCGGCAGCGCAGCGCGGGTGGCCATGCGCGTGCGCGGATGACGCACATCGGTGCCGTGCACGGTGAGCGCCCGACCCCGCGCCCTCACCGCCAGCGCCGGCCATGCCGTCAGCCCGAAATGGGCGTGCACGACATCGAAGCGCTCGCCCGAGTAGCGTCGCCGCAGGTGTCCCGCCGCGCCGAGCAGCGCGCCCGAGCCCGGAGGGAACTCATACAGATCGACCTGCCAGTCGCCGAGCCTGCGCAGCGCCTCGACCTGATCGCGCACGAATCGACCTCGCTCGGGATGACCCCCGTCGGCGAGCATGTTGGACACCACGAGCGCGCGCACCAGCGCTGACGGTAGCGCTCTGGAATGATGGCCTGCGTGACCAGCGTCCCCTCCGGCGACCCCCGTGCCCGTCCGATCGGAGTATTCGACTCGGGCGTCGGTGGCCTCACGGTCCTGCACGAGCTGCTGGTGCAGCTCCCATGCGAGGACTTCCTCTATCTCGGCGACACCGCCCGCTTCCCCTACGGCGAGCGCTCGCCCGAGGAGCTGGCGCGCTTCTCCTCTGAGATCGCCGAGGAGCTGTTGCGCCGCCGCGCGAAGCTGCTCGTGATCGCCTGCAACTCGGCCACCGCCGCAGCCCTTCCGATCCTTGAGCGGCGCATGATGGAGACCACGCTCGGCGTGGACGTGCTCGGTGTCGTGCGCCCCGAGGCTCTGCAGGCGGTGGCGGCGACCCGCAGCGGGCGGATCGGGCTGCTGGCCACGCCCACCACCGTGGCCAGCGGCAGCTATGACCGCGCGGTCGGCGCCGTCGACCCGCACGTGACGCTGCACGCGGTCGCCTGTCCCACGCTCGCCTCGATCATCCAGGCCGGCCATCAGTTCGACGAGCAGGCCGTGGCGAGCGTGCGCGAAGCATGCGCCCCGCTGCGCGAAGCCGACGTGGACACAGTGATCCTGGGCTGCACCCACTATCCCCTGATCAGCCCGATGCTCCAGCGGATGCTGGGGCCGAGCGTCAAGCTCGTGAGCTCCGGAGGCGCGCTCGCGCGCCAGGTCGAGCACGCGCTCTCCACCCGGGGGCTCAAGAACCCACGCGCCCAGGGCGAGGGCGACTACCGTTTCCTGTGCACCGGCGACACCGAGGCGTTCCGGGAACTCGGCACCCGCTTTCTGCAGATGCCCCTCGGCGAGGTCGAGCACATCGATCTGCAGGGCGTGGAGGTGCTGGCGTGAGCTTGGATGGGTCCTCGTCGGTTGGGCCGGGGTCGGCAGCCACCGCGAAGGTGCTCGCATGAGCTCGGATGCCCCGTCGCCCGCCGGGCAGGAGACAGCAGCCGCCGTGCAGACGACGCGCAAACGCAGCTACGGGCGCACCGCCGGCGGTCTGCGTCCCGTGGAGATCGAGCCGGGCTTCATGCGCACCGCCACCGGCTCGGCTCTGATCTCGATGGGGGAGACCCGCGTGATCTGCACAGCCTCCGCCCAGGAGGGCGTGCCGCGCTGGATGACCGGCAAGGGCAGAGGCTGGTTGACAGCCGAGTACGGGATGCTGCCCGCTTCCACCGGGGATCGCAAGGCGCGCGACATCTCTAAGGGGCGCCTCGACGGGCGCTCCGTCGAGATCCAGCGCCTGATCGGCCGCTCCCTGCGAGTGGTGATCGACCTGAAGGCGCTCGGGGAACACACGATCTACCTCGACTGCGACGTGCTGCAGGCCGACGGCGGAACCCGCTGCGCGTCGATCACCGGCGCCTACGTGGCCCTGGCGCTCGCCTGCGCCGAGCTGCAGCGCAAGGGACGGATCGAGCGCTCGCCTCTGACCGGCACGATCGCGGCCGTCTCGTGCGGGATCGTCGACGGCGCCGCGCTGCTCGACCTCGACTACGGCGAGGACTCCCAGGCCGAGGTCGACGCCAACGTCGTCATGACCGGCGAGGGCGGTCTCGTGGAGGTTCAGGCCACCGCCGAGCGCACCCCGCTCTCGCGCGCCAGCCTCGACGAGCTGCTGGCGCTCGCCGGCGCTGGCATCGAGGAGCTGCGCACCGCCCAGCAACGTGTGCTCGGCTCGAGCTGAGGCGCAATCGTGAGCGCCCGCCACGGCGATCGCGGCGGCGCGGGGAACGGTCCGGGCGTCACGCGCCTGCTGCTGGCCACCCGTAACGAGCACAAGCGCCGCGAGTTCCAGCGCCTGCTCCCAGGCTTGCGGGTGGACACCCTGCCGGATGAGGTGACCCTGCCGCCCGAGGACGGAGCCACGTTCGAGCACAACGCCCTCGGCAAGGCCCGCGCCGCCGCGCTCGCCACCGGCGCCATCAGCATCGCCGACGATTCGGGGATCGAAGCCGCCGCGCTGCGCGGAGCGCCCGGAGTGCGCTCCGCACGCTACGCCGGCGAGCACGCCACCGACGAGCAGAACCTCGCCAAGCTGCTGCGCGAGGCGCCCGCCGGCAGCCCGCTTGCCTACGTGTGCGCGCTCGCCTACGTCGATCCCGCCTCGGGAGTGGAGCGCGTCTTCGAGGGGCGCTGCACCGGCCGTCTCGCAAGCACGCCACGTGGGGAGGGCGGTTTCGGCTATGACCCCGCCTTCCTCCCCGACGAGCAGCCGGGGGAGCTGACGATGGCCCAGCTCAGCGACGAGCGCAAGGACGCGATCAGCCATCGCGGCCGCGCGGTGCGCGCGCTGCACGACTGGATCGCCTCTGCCTGACCCGGATCGCCTCTGCATGACCGGATCGCCTCTGCCTGACCCGGATCGCCTCTGCGTGACCCGGATCGCCTCTGCATGACCCGGATCGCCTCTGCATGACCGGATCTCAGCTCGGGCCTGGCGCTTGCGCGGGCGCTACAGCAGATTGATCGCTGCCGAGGCCGCCACCGCGACGCTCAGGGCGGCATAGCCGGTGTAGTCGGAGAGCAGCAGCAGCACCGCCACGAGCAGCGCCACCAGCACGGTTGTGATCCACGCGACACGGGAGATCGGCATGCACCCCTATTCTTCCCGAACGTGCCCCGACCTGCGTCCAGCTTTGGCGATCGTCTCGCCGCAGGCGTGGCCGTGCGCGAATCTCAGATCGTGCTCGGGCTCGACCCCGATCCGATGGCGCTGTGGCCCGGGAGCGGCGCGAGCGCCGGCGGCTCGCCGGCCGAGCAGGCGGCCGCCTCGGTGTCGGCCCACTGCCGGGCGCTGATCGACGCCGCCGGAGCGGCGTGCGTGGCGGTCAAGCCTCAGCTCGCACGCTTCGAGGCTCTGGGCTCACCCGGCTGGGCGGCGCTCGAAGCGGTCGTCGCCCACGCACACGAGGCGGGGCTGCTGGTGATCGCAGACGGCAAGCGCGGGGACATCGATGTCACCGCCCGCGCCTACGCACAGGCTCTGATGGGAGCGCTCGACACGCCGTTCGGCCCCGTGCGCGGACTCGACGCGGACATGGTCACGGTCAACCCGCTGATGGGCGCCGACGCGATCGAGCCGTTCCTGTCGATCGCGCGAGAGGTGGGCGCCGGAGTGCTGGCGCTCGTACGCACCTCCAATCCCGGCGCCGCCGACATCGAGGACCTGGAGCTCGCCGGCGGTGGCAGCGTGTGGGAGCGCACCGCCCAGCTCCTCGCCGGGCTCGGAAGCAAGGGAGTGGGGGAGAGCGGTCTCAGCGACCTGGGAGCGGTGGTCGGGGCGACCGTGCCCCGGCACCTCGCGCGCGCACGTGAGCTGATGCCCCACGCCGTGTTCCTGCTGCCCGGCGTCGGCGCCCAGGGTGGGCGCGTGGAGGATCTGGCGCCCGCGTTCGCCCCCGGACGCGCCGGCGGGCTGATCGCCGCCTCGCGCTCGATCGCCGGCGCACACCTGGCAAGCGGGGGAGATCCGTCCGCCGCCGCCCGCGCCGAGGCTGAGCGCCTGCGGGAGCTGGCCTGGGCCATATCTCGGTAGATCCTTGCTATTTACACAGATCTTCTCCTCCTCGTGCCTGCGTCCGATAGCCTCTGGGGTTGCCTCAGCGGCGCCGCCCGGCTCCGGTCACGCGAGAAGACGGAGGTGATGGACAGATGATCATCACGGTTACGCTCAACGCGGCGATCGACAAGTCGCTCTCGGTGCCCAACTTTCGACTTGGACGACGCCACCGCACCGTGGAGCAGCGCACGATGGCGGGCGGCAAGGGCGTCAACATCGCCCGCGCCCTGAAGGCCCTCGGGCAGCCGGTGATCGCGACCGGTCTCGCCGGGGGAGCGACCGGCACGCACATCGTCGAGCAGCTGACCGAGGAGGCGATCCTCAACGACTTCGTGCGCATCCGCGACGAGTCCCGCACGAACACCTCGGTGCTCGACCCCACCAACGGTGAGCAGACCGAGGTCAACGAACGCGGCCCCGCCGTGTCCGAGCAGGAGGTCGAGCTGTTCCGCGACAAGCTGCTGTACCTCGCCCGCGGCGCGGCGATCGTGGTGCTCGCCGGATCGCTGCCGCGTGGCGTCGAGCCCGACCTGTACGCGACCCTGATCCGCGAGCTGCAGAAGGCCGGCGTCACAACCGTGATCGACACCGACGGCGACCCGCTGTTCCACGCGGTGCGGGCCGAGCCCGATGTGGTGTCGCCGAACGTGCTCGAGGCCGAGGAGCTGGTCGGCCACGAGTTCGCCGCCGAGGAGGAACGGCTGTTGGCGGTGCGCGAGATCGTGGCGCTCGGGCCGCACGAGGCGATCATGACCATGGGCGACGGATGCGTTGCCGACGTGCAGGTCGAAGGCAAATCCTGCCTGCGCCGAGCCCGCACCGAACCGCGCGAGCCGATCGCCAAGCGCGGCTCCGGCGACGCGTTCCTTGCCGGCTACGTCGCCGCGCGCTACGAGGGCCGCTCGCCGGACCAGTGCCTGCGCTTTGGGGTCGCCTGCGGCGCGGAGTCCACCGGACGGCTCGGGGCTGGGCTGATCGACCCGAAGGAAGCCCGCCGGCTGATGGGCGCGGTGGAGGTCGGGGCGGTCGAGCTGCCGCTGGAAGTGACCTGAGGCGCAGGCCGCCTGCTGCTGGAAGTGACCTGAGGCGCAGGCCGCCTGCCGCCTCAGCCGCCGGCGACGTCGCGGCGCAGGAACACCAGGTAGGCGGCAAACAGGGCCGGCCCCGCATACAGGGCGCAGACCCACAGTGAGTGCCACACGGGCGCCCAGTCGGTCGGCGTGCGCAGCAGTCCCTGCCAGTTTTGGAACTGTTCGGTCAGCAGATAGGGCTTCAGGCCCTCGAGGCCCGGGATCCCGGCGAGGATGAACAGCAGGATCACGAAGCCGATCGTGCCGACGACAGACGCCGTGCTGTTGCGCGTGGCGGTCGACAGCAGCACGCCGATGCACGCCACCGTCAGCAGTGGGATCAGATAGCAGGCGTTGGCGGCGAACACCAGCAGCAGTCCTTCTGAGGCCGAGACGATGCTGCCCGAGAAGGTCGTGATCTGGTTGAAGCCCCACGACAAGATCCCCCCGACGGTCGCCACAGCGGCCGACAGGAACACAGCGAGCGCGCCATAGGTGGCTGCCGCCAGCAGCTTGGCAGTGAACACCTGGCTGCGGTCCACCGAGCGGGTGAGGATTGTCTTGAGGGTGCCGTTGCCGTCCTCGGCAGCCACGATGTCCCCAGCCACCAGCGATGCGATCAAGGGCAGAAAGAAGACCGACTCGAACAGCAGCATCAGCACCGGAGTCGCCAGCCCCGATTGGGTGATCTCCGAGGCGAAGATGCTGTCTCCCTGGCGCCCCTGATGCTGGTGCACGTTCTGCACGATCACGAAGATCAACGGCAGGATCACCGCCAGCGCCAGCCCCATGTAGGTGCGCTTTTGGGAGACGAGCTTGCGCAGCTCCCAGCGATACACCGCGATCGTCGACGGCCTGCGGAGGTGAGCCGCGCGCGGCGCCGTGGCGGGCGCTGCGACGCTGCTCATGAGGTTCCCACCAACGAACCCGTGGAGTCGGAGCCTCCTTTCGCCGGCCGCGCGAACGGCTCGGCGGCGTCGCTCTCCGTCAGCCGGAAGAACAGATCCTCGAGCGTTGCGAGCTCCGGGGTGAGCGCGAGGATCCCGACGCCTGCCTGTGCCAACGCCAGCGAAAGCGCCCCAACATGACTCTCCTGGGACTGGAAGCCGATCCCATGCTCACCGGCGACAGGATGCTCGACGCCCGGCTGGGTGCCCATCACCTGCAGCGCCCGCGCATCGTCGGTCGTACGCAGCCGGTAGCCGGCGCCCCCCTGGCGGCGCAGGTCCGCCAGGGCGCCCTCGTAGACCACGCGGCCACTGTCGACGATCGCCACGCGGTCGCACAGCTCCTGCACCTCGGGCAGCTGGTGGCTGGAGAGCAGGATCGTGATCCCCTCGTCGGCCAGGCGCCGGATCAGCAGGCGCATGTCGCGCATGCCCGCCGGGTCGAGCCCGGTCGCAGGCTCGTCCAGGATCAGCAGGCGCGGGCTGCGCAACAGCGCGGCGGCGATCCCCAGACGCTGGCGCATGCCGTGCGAGTAGCCACCGACTCTGTGCTTGGCCCGTGGCGAGAGCTCCACGACCGCCAGCACCTCCTCGATCCGCCGCGCCGCGTCCGCGCCATCCAGCGCTGCCAGCAGCTCCAGGTTCTTGCGAGCGCTCAGATACGGGTAGAAGCGCGGCGCCTCGACGAATCCGGCGACTCCCTCGAGCGCCCGGGCGCCCTCGCGCAGCGGATCGCGCCCGAACAGCTCGACCGCGCCCTCTGTGGGCGTGATCAGACCGAGCGCCATACGCAGCGTCGTGGTCTTGCCCGCCCCGTTGGGGCCGAGGAAGCCGTACACGTCACCGGCCTCGACGTTCAGGTCGATGTGATCGACCGCAAGAATCTCCTTGTAGCGCTTGACGAGCCCCCTGGCCCTAACCGGCTGGGCCTCGGTGTCCGTCACGCTAGAGACCTCGTGCGAATGCCTCGATGGACGCGGGTGTAACCGAGCCGACGAGCAGGTAGCGCACCCCCGCGCGCTCGAAGCTCAGCAGCGTGCCGAGCGCGGTCGGCAGCTCCGATGCGCTCGAGCCGTTGATGCTGACCTTCTGCAGCCCTTCGGTCTCCGAGCCGGCCGCTTCCTTTTCCCCGGCCTGCACGGGGTCTTCCACGAGCGTGATCGCGGCGAGGCCCTTGCCATGAGTGCTCACATGTGGCCTGGCGGCTCCTGCGGGCGGACCCTCTGAGCCGGGCTTGCCGGACACGGTGATCTCTTCGACCTTCGCGCTCGCCGGCGGGGTGAAGTCAAGCGTGGAGCTCGCAACCGGCCCATAGGAGATTTCGCTGGCGCTCAGTTCGATCACCGGGGAGGCGCCGGTCGTCGAGTAGACCGCGGCTCGCAGCGGCACGCCGGTCGTGGCGTCCCAGGAGAGCTCGCCGCCACCGATCAGCCCGCCGTCTTCACGCGGGGAGGCCCTGACGGTGTAGGCGGCCTGGCCGGCGACGTCGGTGGGCGTCGCGCCGGACAGCACCGCGTGCTTGCCCGCGTGCGCAATGCCTTCTTCGATTTCCGCGACAGTCGGGATCTCGCCGTTGCGATCGGAGCCGGCGCCCGAGCCAGTGGAGCCTGTGCCCGTCGAGTCGGAGCTGGGGCTGGCGCCATTCGAGCCTGCGGTGTCGCCAGCTTGCTGTTGCGTCGGGGTGTAGCGATAGAGCGTGTTCGTCGCTGCGTCATACAGCGACAGGCTGTGACCGTCGTAGAGGATCTGTGTATCGCCCTTTTCGGACTGCAGTTCCAGGCGCGCGCGACCGTCCGAGCCGATCCACAGGCGCCCATAGGCGCCCGCCAACAGCGGACTCGAGTCGAGCTTGCCCGCCGCTGCGCTGCCGCTTGCGAGGTTTGCGCCTTCAAGCAGATGGTTCGTGAACTGGATCCGGGCGCTCACTCCGCTCACGCGTGGCGCCGCCAGTGCGTCGTGAACTGCCTCGGCAAGCGGCTTGGGGGGAGGTGTCGGCCCCGAGCCCACCGCCAGCGCCAGCGCCGTGGCGCCAATGCCCACAACCACCACCACACCGCACAGAAGCAGCAGACGGGACAACGACAGGCGACGTAGAAAGTTGCTCACGTCATCTCAGGGTAGCGCTCCGATATTGTCCCGCGCGATGGTTTACGGCTTCATCATCTTCTGGGTCGTCCTGGGCCTGTCCGTGTTCTTCGTCGCGATGCGCGGTGGGCCGCGTGGCGCGCGCGAGTCCTTGCACACCGAGTCCAAGGCCGGCCAGCGGGCCGTGATGCTCGTCGTGGTGGTCGTCTTCGCGTTCGGGCTGATCGTCCCGGCGCTCGTGCTCGCGTTCAACGGCGCCAACAAGGACAGCGTTGCGGTCGGTGGGATCCACCTGAACGCCCAGGAGCAGCACGGTCGCGTGCTCTTCTCCGAGTCGTGCGCCGTCTGCCACACGCTGGCCGCCTCCAACGCCGAGGGGCATGTCGGTCCGAATCTCGACGTCCGGCTTGGATCGCAGATCCCGACCGAAGCGGGCCGCAAGGCGCTTGTCCTGAGCGCGATCGCCGAAGGTCGGGCTCGCGGACTCGGACAGATGCCGGCGCTGCTCTACCAGGGCAAGGACGCCGAAGCGATAGCCGAGTTCGTCGCAGCCGTCGCCGGTCATTAGCCGCCGACAGCGCTGTTAGCATCGCAGCCGATGCCAGGAGCTTCCGAGGCTCACGCCTGGTGGGCCGACGTCGAGGACGTGCGCGAGCGGATCGAGCGTCGCCGAGCCCGCGAGAGCCAAGCCCGGACGGGCACTCAGGGAGCGAGTGCTCACGTGGTGCGTCGGGGTGAGCGCGAAATCCGTCCCGGACGGCGGCTGATGCTCGTCGAGACCGCCGCCCCGTCCGCCTCCGCTTCACGCAGGCGTCCGCGCCCCCGCCCGATCCAGCGCGTGGGGCCTCGCCCGGACAGGATCGCCGCCTGGGCGGTGGTGCTCGGCTTCCTGCTGGTCGTCGTCGCCATGCTCAGCGTCCACGTCTGATCCGGCGTCCACGGCTGATCCGGCTCCACCGGCTGATCCGGCTCCACCGGCCGCTTTGGCCAGCCGTCCATGGCGGGCCGAATCTCGATCTACTACGCTGCGCTCGAGATGGCCGAGAACGATCTGCCGAAGACCACCGCCGATGTCAAGGCGCTCGTCGAGGAACGCGATATCCGCTTCATCCGCTTCTGGTTCACCGACATTCTCGGGCAGCTGAAGTCGTTCTCGATCAACTCCCAGGAACTGGACGACGCCTTCGAGGCGGGCATGGGCTTCGACGGGTCCTCGATCACGGGCTTCAACGCGATCGAGGAGTCCGACATGATCGCGATGCCCGATCCGAGCACGTTCGCGGTGCTTCCCTGGCGTCCGGAAGAGCAGGGCGTGGGGAGGATGTTCTGCGATGTCATCACACCCGAGCGCAACCCCTATGAGGGCGACCCCCGACACGTGCTGCGCCGGGCGCTCGACAGGGCTCACGCGATGGGTTTCGACACGTTCAACGTGGGCCCCGAGCTCGAGTACTTCCTGTTTCGAGACAGCAAGTCCACCGAGGTGCTCGACGAAGGCGGCTATTTCGACCTGACGACGCTCGACGCCGGCACCGACGTGCGCCGTGAGACGGTGCTCGCACTCGAGCAGCTGGGCATTCACGTCGAGTACACCCATCACGAGGTGGGCCCCTCCCAGCACGAGATTGACATGCGCTACGCCCCCGCCCTGAAGATGGCCGACGATTGCATGACCTACCGGATCACCGTCAAGGAGTACGCCGTGAAGTACGGCTGGCACGCCACGTTCATGCCGAAGCCCTTGTTCGGAGAGAACGGCTCCGGAATGCACACCCACCAGTCGCTCTTCGCCGAGGGCAAGAACGCCTTCTATGACCCCGACGACCAATACTTCCTCTCGGATGTCGGCAAGGCCTTCATCGCCGGCCAGCTCAAGCACGCGCGCGAGATCTGCTCGATCTTCGCCCAGTGGGTCAACTCCTACAAGCGGCTCGTCCCTGGCTATGAGGCGCCCGTGTACGCCGCTTGGTCGCGGCGCAACCGCTCAGCGCTCGTGCGGGTGCCGCTGTATCACCCCGGCAAGGAGCAGGCGACGCGCATGGAGCTGCGCTGCCCCGACCCGGCCTGCAATCCCTACCTGACGTTCGCGGCGCTCCTGCAGGCAGGGCTCGAGGGCATCGAGAAGGGCTATGAGCTGCCCGACCCGATGGAGAAGAACCTTTACCACCTGACAGCCGAGGAGCGCCGTCGCCTTGGCATCGAGCAACTGCCCGAGTCGCTTGGAGAGGCGATCGAGATCACCGCCGAGTCCGAGCTCGTGCTGCGCACGCTCGGCGAGCACATGTTCAACCGCTACATCGAGATCAAGCGCCAGGAGTGGGAGGACTACCGCGTGCAGGTCACCCAGTGGGAGCTCGACAGGTACCTCTCGATCCTGTAGCGCTAGGATGCCGCGATCTCTCGCTCGCGGCCCCTCCCATCGACATGCCTTGCGCTGCTGCTCGCGCTCGCCGCGCTCGCCGGTTGCGGGAGCAGTTCGTCGACGAGCACCAACATCGCCTCCAAGAGCGCTGAGCAGATCGTCAGCGAAAGCAAGACGGCGGCCGACAGCGCAAGCTCGGTTCACGTCTCCGGCGCGCTGCAGAGCGGCGGCTCGCCCGTCACGCTCAACCTGAGCCTGGTCGCCG
>DATHPT010000170.1:0-3874 GCA_035483615.1 Solirubrobacteraceae bacterium
CAGGGGTCCTCTGAGGTCGTCGTGCTCGCCCCCGGCGACACCCATTCACCATGACCATGACCCATGCAGTCGTGCTGATCGAAGCCGAGCGTGACGCCCTGTCCACCCTCGGAGGAGATCTTGCCGACGTCGAGGGGGTCGCGGAGTCCTACTCGGTGACCGGGCAGTGGGACTTTGTAGCGATCGTGCGCGTCCCCGACCACGAGCAGCTTGCGGACGTCGTCACAGAGGGGATCGGCAAGCTCTCCGGAGTCGGCCGAACCCAGACGATGGTGGCCTTCGCGGCATTCTCCAGGCACGACCTGGAGTCGTTGTTCTCGATCGGCGAGTGAGGACCCGGAGCCTTCCGATGGCCGCTGTGCCGCTCAAGCCGCAATACGGTCCCACCCTCGGCAGGCTGCTCGAGCCGCGCTGGCGCTCGGCCTCTCCCATGGTCCGCAGGAGCCTGACGGTGGCCGGGATCGGCCTGTGCGTGCTTGCCATCGTGGCCGTGCTGATGCAGCTGGACGCAAGCTATTCCCACGGCGGGCGCATGCCGTTCGGCTTCAAGTACAGAGGGCTCTATCGGACCGCGCCCGACCCCGGGGGCTATGTGAAGGTGGCACACAGCAGCGACGGGCGGCTCGACTCCTCCTATGCGGTCGCCCCGCTCACCCTCGGCAGCTACGCGGGCAGCGTGACCGGTGAGCTGCCGATATTCGCGGCCGGCTACACAGCCAGGCTTGCTGCCCGCTTCCCCGACTTCAGATTCGAAGGCGAGGGCAAGACGCGCATCAGCTCCACCCTGGCCGGCTACCAGGTGCTTTACAGCGCCCGCATCGGCGGCCGCACGATCTACGGGCGCGACGTGATGCTGTTGCCGCCAGGCCGCGAAAAGCGGGAGGGCGTGGTGGTCGAGATGCTGAGCAAGGAACCCGCGAGCGTGTCCAATCCGGTGGCCAGCTCGGGTGTGCTGGAAACGCCGTTGAAGACCTTCGCCTTCGGGTAGCCGTCCTTTGAAGACCTTCGCCTCGGGCCCAGCCATCCCTTTGAGGGGACGCTCCTGTGGCTCACTGAGACCGCTTTCAGTGGGACCGCTCTCAGCGAGGCCCTTCAGCGAGACCCTTCAGCGAGACAGCCAGGCGAGACCGCCAAGAGCCAGGCGAGACCGCTAAGACTCAGGCGAGACCGCTAAGACTCAAGCGAGACCGCTAAGGAGCGGGCGGCGCGGATGCTTCTTGCGGCGTACCACTCTCGCCTGTGCCCTGTGTACCACTCGTGCCCGGCGAGCCCGCCGTTGGCACATCGCCCGGCGCGGCTGCCGCCGGCGGAGCGGCTTCCGTCGGCTGAGGCGTGCTCGCGCCTTCGGGTGTGGCCGGCAGTGTCGGAGTCGTCGGGACAGGAACTTCCACGGGCGCTGTTTCTGTCGTGCTCGGCGGTGCAGGCGTCGGCGGCGCATCGGTGGTCGTGACGGGGGCGGCCCCTATGGGCGCCGGCTCGCCCGACGTCTGAGTGCTCGGAAGCTGGGTTGAGTCGGTCGTCACCTCTGTCACCGGCGCCGTGGGCTTTGGCGCGGCGCTCGGCAGCGGAGTCGCTGTCGAGTCGGTGTTCGCGGGTGTCACCTCTGCGATCGTCCTCGGCACGGTCTTCGGGTCGGCGGGCTTCGCCTTCCTGAGGAGATGACGCCTGTGTCGCCCGGCCACCGCTGCCGCGGCAAGGCTGTCCGCGGAGATCGTCACCGGTTGGGCGCTCGAATGGGTGACCACGGGTTCGCTCGTGTGACCAGCGTCCGGCGTCGAAGCGACCGACGCCGCATGATGGTGATGATGGCGCGAGCCGGTCACATGGTTCGCCTCCACCGTGCTGGCCGTGACGATCGCCGCGACCGCGAGTCCCGCCACAGCCTTCGTCGCCAGCGCACCCACCCCAGCGGTCACGAAGCCACCGGTGGCGCCGGCGCCACCTACCGCTCCGGCGCCGGCCGCGGCACCCGCTCCGCCGGCGCCCGCCACATGGGCTCCCCCGGCGCCGGCGGTTGACCCGAGCTTTGCAAGCATCAGTTTCTTGAGCAGCAGCAGCGGCCCCACGGGCAGGATCGCCGCCAGCGCCACGTTGTTGTCCTTCAGCTGCTTGCGGAAGTTGCGACAGCGCTCGCAATCGCGCACATGGCGGCGGACCGCAGGACTTGTCTTGAGCAGGCCCTCCGCGACTTCGCCCAGCTCCATGCGGGCCTCGTCGCAGGTCAGCTTGCGAGCCTCCGCCGCCTCGGCCAGCGAGATGCGGGCGCGTACCAGCAGCGACTTGACCGCCGGGACCGTGGTCTCCATCGCGTCGGAGATCTGCTCGTAGGAGAGCGCGTCGATCTCACGCAGCAGCAGAGCGGTGCGCTGAGTCTCCGGCAGTTGCTGCACATCGCCGATCAGCTGCCTGAAGCTCTCACGGCGCATCACCTTCTCCGCTGTGGACAGCCCGTTTTCGGCGTAATGCACGTCCATCGAGTCCACCCCGATCGCGCTGGCGCGACGCAGATGGTTGAGCGAGCGGTTGCGCGCGATCCGATACAGCCAGGGCCGCACGTTGATCTCGCGCTCATCGGCGAGGATCGCGTTGAAGGCTGCCGCGAACACCTCCTGCAGCACATCCTCGGCGTCCTCCCGAGAGCCGAGCATGTGCCGACAGAAGGCCAGCAAGCGTGACTGATAGCGGGAGACCAGAGTCTCGAACGCCGCGTGCTGACCGCGACGTATCATCGCGATCAGGCGCTCATCCGACTGTAGGCGCAGCAGCGCCGACGGGCTTCTCAGGCCGGGCGCTGCTGGGGCTTTTAGTGCTGAGACCTCCACGGCGGTCCTTTCGCTGCTATCGCTCCTATAGACACGCTACCAACGAGCTAGTTGCGGTCTTTATGAAGTATCGCTGCCCTCTCCAAACCCCAGATAAACACCTGCGGTATCGATTGCACCGCCCGCCGGCCTCTGCCCGCAGGGTCGATCCCACCGCCGGCGCCCTGTTCGGGCCGACCGCGCGATTCCGCTGAATACATCGCAGAATTCCGTCCATTTGGAGACCGGCGCACCGCAGTCGCCTACTGTCGTCCACTCTGGACACACACATCAGTTCCTGGACTAGAGTGCCAACTCCTGCCCGGGTGGCGGAATTGGAAGACGCCGTCGACTTAAAATCGATAGTCCGCAAGGGCGTGTGGGTTCGAGTCCCACCCCGGGCATCGCCAAAGCCAGGCAAGATCCCGCTGACGACGCCGGCCGTCCGGATATCACGGGTACGACCCCCAATCCCCATCCCCTCGAGCGGTCCGCCGAGCGCCCGCGTCCGGACAGTACGGGAGCGCGGGGCGGCTGTGCTCAAGTAGAGTCGCCAGCCATGTCCACCCAAAGCGCCGAGGAGACCGCCGATCAGGCCGGGGAGCTGCACGGCGGGCGACTGATCGCACGCCGCCTGAAAGCCCACGGCGTCAGCAAGCTGTTCACCCTCTCGGGCGGCCACCTGTTCTCTATCTACGATGGCTGCCGCGAGGAGGGCATCGAGATCGTGGATGTCCGTCACGAGCAGACCGCTGCCTTCGCGGCCGAGGGCTGGGCCAAGGTGACCCGCGAGCCGGGCGTCTGCGCGCTGACCGCCGGACCCGGAGTTACGAACGGCATGAGCGCGATCGCAAGCGCCCAAGCCAACCACACGCCGATGCTCGTGCTCGGCGGCAGGGCGCCCACGATGCGCTGGGGTCAGGGATCCCTGCAGGAGATCGACCACGTGCCGTTCGTCCGTCCCCTCTGCAAGCTCGCCACAACCGCCCAGAGCACAGCCGAGATCCCCGGCCTGGTCGACGAGGCCCTGGCTGTTGCGATGGCGCCCCACAGCGGCCCTGCGTTCGTGGACT
>DATHPT010000171.1:0-3156 GCA_035483615.1 Solirubrobacteraceae bacterium
CGACAGAGATATCACGCCTTCCGAACGGATCACATCGCGGCAACCGGAGTGGTGGGCGGCCGGGCTCGCACTCCTGTCGGTGCGCTTCATTCAGGGTTTCATCTACTGGGGCGGCGGTTCGCGCCGCTTCATCTACGGGCCGAGCAAGCTCGACGCGTGGGGCGGTCACAATTGGATGGCGAACAAATTCCAGACGGCCATGCCGGGCGCCCTGTTCGGCACGGACCACATCATCAGCTACATGCTGACCCATTTCTGGCTGCTCTATGCCGGCGTCATCCTGTTCAGCGCAGCCGAACTCATCGTAGGCCTCATGCTGATGACGGGATTCCTGACCCGTTTCGCCGCGCTCGCCTCGATGGGCTTCTCCGTGATGCTCATGGCGATGTTCGGCTGGCAAGGCGCCACTTGCATCGACGAGTGGACAATGGCGGCCGCCAACCTCGCCATGGGCGCCACACTGCTTCTCGCTGGCGGAGGCGCCTATTCGATCGACAACGTGCTGCTCCGCCGCATCCCCGCGCTCGCCGACCGAAGCTGGTTCCGCTGGGCCGGCGGCAGCCTGCCGCTACCGCAAGGCGATCGTAACTTCCGAAATCTCGCCTTTGCGCTTTTCGCCTTCGTTGTGCTCTTCGACGTCGGTACTTATAACTACTATCGCGGTTCGGTGTTCACGCCGTTCCACGGCGGACCTGTCAGTCCGACGAAGCACCATTTCACGATCGACTCGCTGTCGATCACGCCCGATGGCGCCGTTCGCTTCCACGTCTATCTCGATGGCGGCACACCAGAGGCCCCAGCGCATATCATGAAGGCTGTGCTCCTCGGCCCGGATCGTCAGGTGATCGAGTCGTGGGACACGAAGGAGCTCACGGGATTGCCGAAAGACGCAATCCAGAACGACTATGCCTACAACAAGTTCGAGGCAGGTCCGTATGGGCTGGTTGCCGCAATGGGAGCCAAAGCAACGATCACGCTGCCGACGCTTGCCAAGCCCGGTGTGATCCCGGCGCGAGCGATACTCGAGCTCTCGGATGTGAACGGCCGAAGCTTCACCGCGACGGCGGGCGCCGACTTGGTCCCGCACCCGTGACCAAGGTAGCCGACATTCGGGGCCTGCCCTCGCTCAACGATGGCGAGGCGCGCCTTCTCGAGCAGCTGATCGAGGGGCTCGGTCGCGACGCCCTGATCGGGCTTTCGGGCTATCTCGCCGACCTTGCGAGGCAGGCGAGCAGTACGGATGACACACCCGCCCCGCTGGCGCCCGCGGCCGCCACGGTGCTTTACGGCAGCCAGACGGGACATGCCGAGCATCTTGCGGCCGATCTCGTTGCGCGGATAAGGGCGGCGGGACTGTCCGTGCGGCTCTGCGCCGCCGACGAATACCCAAGACGCGAGCTCAAGGACGAGCAGCTGCTGCTGGTGATCATCAGCACGCAGGGCGACGGCGATCCGCCGGACAATGCCCGAGAGATGCTTGATTTCCTGAACGGCCGTCGTGCGCCACGACTCGAATCGCTGCGTTATGCCGTGCTCGCACTCGGCGACTCGAGCTATCCCCAGTTCTGCGATGTCGGGCGGCAGGTCGATGGGAAGCTGGCCGCGCTCGGGGGGCGGCGAATGCTCCCTCTCGCCGAGGCCGACGTGGACTTCGAGACGATCGCTACCCCGTGGGCCGCCCAGGTTCTCGAACAGACCCGGGTCCTGCTCGGGCGCCCTGCCTCGGCGGTGAAGGCGGCCGAGCTGGCGCATGCCGTCCCGAGCGCCCCTGAGGTCACCCGGTCGCACCCATTTGCCGCCGAACTGCTCGTCAACCAGCGGATCACGGGACGACGCAGCGATCGCGATGTTCGCCACATGGAGTTGCTGACCGACGGCTCCGGGTTGTCCTACCAGCCCGGCGACTCACTCGGCGTCTGGATCGAGCAGGCGGACCCGCTGGTCGAGGAGATCCTCGATCGTCTCGAGCTGGACGGCGATGCGGAGGTCGAGTTCAGCGGCGAGACGATGCCGTTGCACCGCTGGCTGAAGGAGCGGCGGGAGCTGACCGTCCTGACCCGTCCGTTTCTTGCGGCTCACGCCGACCGCTGCCGGGCGGCGCCGCTTCGCGAGGCCCTCGATCCCGAGCACCGTGATCGCCTGTCTCAGCTGCTCGGGACCTGGCAGCTCGCCGACCTCCTCGCGCATCATCCCGCGGAATGGACGGCAGGAGATCTGATTGCCACGCTGCGGCCCCTCGCGCCGCGGGTGTACTCCATCTCCTCGAGCCCGCTCGTGTGCGACGACGAGGAGGTGCACCTGACCGTGGCGCTCGTCGACTATCGCCTCGAGGGCACGGATCGTTGGGGCGCCGGGTCGCGCTACCTGACTGATCTCGGGGAAGGCGCCCACGCGCGGGTTTTCCTCGAACCCAATCAACGTTTTCGATTACCCGTCGACGGCAATCGAGACATCATCATGATTGGCCCCGGCACCGGGGTCGCGCCGTTCCGGGCCTTCGTCCAGCATCGCGTGGCGACCGGAGCGCGGGGTAGAAACTGGCTGTTCTTCGGCAATCGGCACTTTCGCAGCGAATTCCTCTATCAGGTCGAGTGGCAGGAGGCATTGGCGAAAAAGCAGCTGCATCGCCTTGATCTCGCGTTCTCGCGTGACGGAGCGGAGCGAGTCTACGTCCAGCATAAGATGCAGGAGCAGGCGGCCGAGCTGTACGCGTGGGTCGAGGGGGGCGCCCATGTCTACATATGCGGCGACGCGAGCCGCATGGCTCCTGACGTGCAGTCTACGCTCGTCCTTATCGGCATGCAGCAGGGCCATCTCTCTGCAGAAGGAGCTGCTGAGTGGCTCCAGACGCTAACGCGCGAGGGCCGGTATGTGAGAGACGTCTACTGACGCTCGACTAGGTGCTTGGTTAGGAGGCTCACATGAATATCCCCGACGACGCAGACGATCTGTCCGGCCTCGACCCCAACGAGGCAATGAAGCTGAACAGTCATTATCTACGGGGCACGATTCTGGAGAGCATCGCCGATTCCGTGACAGGAGCGATGCATTCGGACGACAGCAAGCTGATCAGGTATCACGGCATTTACCAGCAGGATGATCGGGACCTCCGCGAAGAGCGACGTAAGCAGAAGCTCGAGCCTCTTTACGAGTTCA
>DATHPT010000172.1:0-8140 GCA_035483615.1 Solirubrobacteraceae bacterium
TCCAGGGCCGGCCGAGGAGCGTTCGTCCGAAGATACCCGTCGCCACGAGCAGTCCGAGCAAGATCAGCTCAATGCCGAACAGCAGCAGCGGGATTACGACGATCGCCACGACGACGACGGCGAGAAACGCAAGGACGGCCACGCCAAGGTCATCGAGACCACCGAAATCGGGTACGGAGAAGACTGCGTCTGCAGCGTCCCCCGGACGTATCTTCCCGATGCGCGCTTTGCGCCACCGAGGCACTCGGCGGTTGCTCCAACGGCGCCCGATCCGCCATTCCTGCCCCGACGGTGTTCGTACCGAGCGCGGTCCAATGCCTACCCTCATCTTGCACGCGATTCTAGTGGTTGACCGAATTATCCTCCTCCGGGTCGCTCGACAACCGGCTCGATCGTCGGCAAGCCGACCCCTGTTGCACGTAGGGTCCTAGCGGTGCCCCGGTTCCATCCCTGAAGGCGAAGAAAGCTCACCCGAGTGCTGGAAGCTCAGGCCCCTCGGTTATCGGATCGCGCGCCAGAAGGGTTCCCATCGCAAGCTGGAAGCGCCTAACCATCCCCCGATCACTTTCGCTTTCCACGACGGTCAGACGATCCGTCCCTCGACCGTCAAGGACATTCTCTGCAACCAGGTCGGTCTTGCCGAGCAGGACGCCCTCGCGCTACTCTGAGGAAGCCATGACCGTGCGCGTGCTCTATCGCCAAGACGAAGATACCTGGGTCGCCTCCTCGCCCGACGTGCCGCGCTGGACCGTCGTCGCCGATACCTACCCCGAGGCGCATCAACTAGCTGAGGATGGCGTGCGCTTCGCACTTGAGCGCGACGACCTCACGGTGGAGCACTACGTCCCCGCCGGCGTTGCCGTCGCCGCATGGGAGCCTTGGCGACATCGCCGGCGGTGTAAGCCGTCACTGCCGGCGAAGCTCGTCCGCGGCCGCGTCGCGGTATGTCGTTCGGTGAAGGCTCTCCCCAGCAGCTACCGTGACGCCGCCAGGTCACGTCCCCCGCTTCGCAGCGAGTTCATGTGACGGATGCGCGCGTCGATCACTTCGGCTGTCCCGATATCGCTGCGATGTCTCACAGGGCCCTGCACCTTCTGTGCGGCCCGCTCGGCCAGCGCCTCGGCGCTCTGCAGCGAATCGCCGATCCCAACGAAGGCGCCTGAGCGCGAGGATGTCAGGTAGACCTCGTCCTGATCCTGCTCACACGCCGCCCAGAACCACTTGAGATCCTTGGCGTCGCGGTACTCGTCTGGGAGCACGATCCGCTCTCGACCGGTCGAACGTTGGGGATAGGCAGATGGCACGATGTACTTGCAAACGGTTGCGCTTGGCTGGAAGGAGCAGTCCACCTGGCCCAGTCTGCCCTCGGTGACCGCTGAGCACAACTCGACGAAGTCGCCTCGGAGCAGAGGCAGCACGTTCATCGCCTCCGGGTCGCCGAAGCGCGCGTTGTACTCGATCAGGCGCAGGCCGTCTCGCGTCGCCATGAATCCTCCGTAGAGCACACCCCGATACGGTTCGCCGGTGTCGCTCGCCAGGGCCTCGATCACCTGCTCGTTGATCGAGTGTGCCCTGGACAGATCCTCGGGCTCCAGGAAGGGCAGAGAGAAGTCGGGGCACGAATAGGAGCCCATGCCTCCCGTGTTCGGTCCCTGGTCGCCGGCGTAGGCTCGCTTGTGGTCCTGCACAAGGGGCAGGTGGATAGCGGTCTCGCCGTCGGTGATCGTCTGCAGGCTGAACTCCTCGCCCTCCAGCCTCTCCTCGACCAGCAGTCGCCCTTCCTGCTCTAGCACCGACCGCGCGTAATCCATTGCCTCCTCGATGGAGTCCAGGTGCTCTCCAAAGACCCGCACCCCCTTGCCGGCGGTGAGTCCATCCGGCTTGATCACGAAAGATTCCAGTCCTTGCATGTAGCTTTCGATCCCAGTCGCCTGCTCGAAGACTCGGTACTCGGGATTCCCATGGATGTCGTGCCGATCCAGCAGCGATCGCGCCCACGTCTTGCTGGACTCGATGGCCGCCAGTTTGCGGCTCGGGCCAAATGAAGGGATTCCAAGCGAAGTCAGCTCATCCACGTATCCGGCGGCCAAAGGCTCCTCTGGGCCGATGATGACCAGATCAGGCTTGATCTCCTGAGCGACCTCGACCACTCTTTTAAGGTCCGTGAGCGAGCCTGTGAAGACGCGATGGCACTTCTCCACAAGACCTGGAATCAGAGTCTCTGTAAGTGCGTAGAGCATCGGCTGACGAGGACTGGCGGCGCATGCCGCGGTGATCGCGTCAGTCCGAGCATCCTTGCCGATTATCAGGATGATAGGTCTCATTGTCTATGCTGAGAGGGTTGGGTACGGCCTCGTTGGAGCGCCAACATATCTTGGGATGATACGCGTTGCACCTTGTCTGGCCGGAGGATGTGCCAGTCCGTTGGCGGAGTGGTTTGCTCGCTGAATGCCGAGCTCATGTGGGAGCGTGCGATTAGTTGCCAGGATCGCCAGATACTGATGCTGGGATCGGACGGAGAGATGCTGCACCCTGGGCCGAGAAGCTAGCTCCCGGTTGGGAAAAGATCGAGAATCGTCTCTAGCCGACAACCGACACGCGGTCGCGCCCGGCGGTCTTGGCGACGTACAGGGCTTCGTCAACGCGGGTCATCAAACCTTCCTGTGACTCCCCCAGCTCGCGGACGATGACTCCTGCCGAGCAGGTCTGTTCGTAGGGGACTCGTCGGCGCAGTCGCTCGACGACCATGAGGGCGTCCTGGGGGCTGCATTTGGGGAGCAGCAGCGCGAACTCCTCACCGCCGATGCGGGCCAGGAAGTCCCCTGCGCGCAGCTCCTCCCGCCACGCCGCCGCGGTCTCCTTGAGCAGGCGGTCGCCGGCCGGGTGACCCCTGCTGTCGTTGAAGCTCTTGAAGAGGTCGAAGTCGAGCATCGCCAACACGAAAGGCTCCCGGTCGAGCAGCGCTTGGTTGAGGCTCGTCTCCCAGGCCCGGCGGTTGGGCAGCCCGGTGAGCGCGTCGGTGCTGGCCATGTCGGTGAGCTGGGACATCAGGTCTGCGCGCTCGATGGCGGCGGCGACCTCGTGTGCGAGCAGCGTGATCATCGTCGCTCGTGTGCCGCCCGCTCGGATCATGCCGGGCCAGCCCACCACCAGCACACCCACCGGGTCTTTGCCTCTGAGCACCGGCTCGAACAGGATCGAGCCCGGACGTCCGACCGTCTCCCACAGTTCGCTGTTGAGTAATCCCGGGTCATCGCCCTCACGCCACAGCAGGGAGCGCTGAGAGGCGAAGGCCTCTCTTGCCGCCGAGATGTTGTCTGTGTCCGGCGCGATCTCCAGTGGCGGCACGTCGACCCCGGCGATGGCGGTCGAGCGCAGAGTCCCGGGAACGTCCACGGGCTCGTAGAGCATCGCGAAGGTGGCGTTGCCGATCGACCTGGCCGCCTCGCATACCTCGGCGCGCGCACGGGGACTGTTGGAGAGGCCGCGCATCACCGCCGCGACCCGCTCCAGGGCCTGCTCGCGATGCTCGGCCTCGTTTGCCTGGAAGCGCACCTTGGCGACCAGCCATTGGGTGGTGAAGCCGATGATCGCGCTCACCGCGAGGAACAGCACGCCTGCGCGGTACTGACTCGAGGGGTAGGCAGGCGCTCCCACCAGCAGGGGTGGAGCGAGGAAGAACACAGCCACGCCGACGGTGACCACGCACAGCTGGCGACTGTCGCCGTACAGGGCTGTCCAGAACACCGGGAGCAGAGCCACCACGGCGACCCCGGCGTTCGCGCCACTGGCCGAGCTGCGCAGGAACGCGACCGCTCCGAGGAAGATCAGGGAGGGCAGAACCTCCTCGGCTTTTCCGAGGGCCCCTTTCCAACGTGTGAGCCGGACCAGGCCGGCAAGGAAACCGAGACCCAGAGCCGCCGCGTACTGCGTCCAGTCGACGGTCGTCCCAACGAGCGCCAACGCCGCCGCCAGGGCTGCTGCTGCCGCGAACGGGGCCAGGCTCAAGGCGATGTGCTCAACTGGCTCGATGCCGCCGTCGAAGTCCTGTCTGGCGAAGTCCTGTCTAGCCCCCATATGAAGCTATTCGGCAGATGCCCCGCCGTGCTTAACCCCACGAAGCGCCCTGTTGCCTAGGCGCGGATCGGATCACGATTCGGCTAAGACTTTCGATGCCGGCTGCCGATGAGACCGTGGCGCCCGAGCGTTGGCGTCCAAGAAGATGCGTTCCAAATCACCTGCCAGATCGACGCGTGGGCTGACACGCCTGAGGCCGACACGCCTAATCAAGCTTGCGCCCGTCTCGGCGGCGCTGCTGAGCGTCGTGGTCGCTCCACCGCTCGCCGCGGCCCTGAAGACCGATCACGCCGGAGAGGGTCGACGGGCTGCGAGGGGCGCTCTCGCCGCCGGCTCGCCGGGCGATCCCGATCCTTCCCGCCATGCCCACGATCCCGATCCTTCTCGCCATGCCCATCCCGATCCTTCTCGTCACGCCCACATGCATGCGCGGACCTTTGCTCACGAGTCGATCGTCGGCGGAGCGCCGGCTGAAGACGGCACGTTCCCCTCGCTTGCCTACATAGTGGACGTGCAGGGCAGGGACATCTACCAGTGCACTGGCACGGTCATCGCTCCCAACCTGATCCTCACGGCCGGCCACTGCGCCGAGGACATGCGGACCGGCGCCCTCAACAGGCCATCCGGCTACAGGGTGGTGACCGGCACGGTCGATCCGATGGCGCCGGCGCCCACCGTGTCCACGGTCATCGGGACGATCGTCTACCCCGGCCTAGTGCGCAGAGTCGACAAGGGGGACGCCGCGCTGCTGGTGCTCGCCACGCCGACCACGGCGCCCGCCATCACACTCGCCACTGGCTCTGAAGCGGATCGGCTGCGGGCCGGATCCCCCGCCGTGATGGCCGGCTGGGGAATCACCTCATACGAACAGAGGCTTCCCACCGAAAGGCTGCGCTCGGCTTCAACGGTCGTGCAGGGACGCAAATGGTGCAGGACCAACGCGCCGCCCTACTACCCACAGAGCGAGATATGCACGATCGCTCCGCCGAGCTACGCGACGGGAGCCTGCTCAGGAGACAGCGGCGGTCCGCTGCTCACCTCCGGGCCCGCCGGCCAGCCGGTTGAGATCGGCATTGCGGTGCACGTCTATGGAAAATGCTCCACGAGACGCCCCTCTGTCTACACCAGCGTCGCCTCGATCTCCTCCTGGGCTCACATCTGGATCGAAGCCTATAGGTCCTCGCCGCCGGCTCCCGCACCCTCGCCGCCCTCGGTCCCGGTGCCCTCCGTCCCTGTGCCATCGGTTCCCGTGCCGTCGCCGCCGGTGCCGCCGGCTCCCGCGCCCTCCACTCCGGCACCCTGATCCTCGGCCTCGTACAGCGACTCGCTGGCGAGCTCCTGGCCTTTGCCGCCCCACAGCTTGATCTCCAGCAGGTCGTAGAGGTAGTCGTCGGGAGCGATCAGGCTGAAGCGCTGCTCGACGAGCTCGCACTGGTCGACAGTCGTGCGTCCCAGCTCTGCTGTCACCACCCGCCCGCCACCCACCAGCGGCCGTCCCCACGCGAGCGTCATCGCGGCCACCGCGCCGTTCTGTCCGTGCCAGGAGCCGATCACCTCGTCGCACACATCGAGCTTCCACTCCGGATTGCGCTCGGCGGTCTCCTCTGTGAAGTCGCCGCGCGCTGACAGCTCCATTGGCTCGCCGCTGTCGCCGGCGGTCACGAAGCGCACATAGCCGAACAGCTCATAGCCCTCCGAGGTGATCGAGGTCGCCGGCACATATCGGCGCCCATGCCAGGTTCTGTCCGGATACCACGTGATCTGCCCGGGCTCGCCGAGATCCTGCCCGTCTGTGTCAAGCCCGGCCCAGGTGGCGCGCAGCTCCTGCTCCAGACGCTCGGCCCAGCGCCCGTATGGCAGACCCTCCTGCGGAGGCTCGGCGGCAAAGCGGGGAACCAGACGTCCTTCGGGCGGCACCGGCGCAGCCTATCCACCTGCCGGGGCTCAGGCCTCCAGCAGCAGGGTCACGGGCCCGTCGCCCACCAACTCGACCTCCATGTGCGCGCCGAACACGCCGCGCTTGGCGCCCGCCCGCTCGCAGAAGCGCTCGTACAGCGGCTCGGCGTGATCGGGTCGCGCCGCCGCCCCGAAGCTCGGACGATTCCCCCGCGCGGCGTCGCCGTAGAGGGTGAACTGGCTCACACACAGGATCTCCCGCTGTCCAAGCGGCTCGTTCATGCGCCCATCTGCATCACCGAATATGCGCAGGGAGCGCACCTTCTCGGCGAGGCGATCGGCGGCCTCGGACTCGTCGGAGTGCGTCACCCCGAGCAGCACCAGCAGGCCGGGCCCGATCGCCGCCACCTGGCGATCCGCCACGCGCACAGCCGCCCGACTGACCCGCTGGACGAGCGCCCGCACGGCCTCATGCCTCACGCAGCACCGCGGCAGCGTGCTCGGGCGCCACGATGTTGAGGTTCACTCCCGTCGAGAGCTCCAGGCCCGCGAGATGGGTCAGCCGCGGTGCGATGTCGATCCGCCAGCAGAAGTGCTCGGCGCCGCGCGGGGCCGTCCGCACCCACATGTTCAGCGGAGGGCTCGTGCCGAAGTGACGCGCGAGACGGCTGAGGCCGTCGTGCAGCAAGGCCGCCCCGAGCGGACCGTCGTCCTCGAAGCGCATCCGCGGCTCGCGCGGCGCGAGCATCAGCTGGAAGGGCATTCTCGAACCGTAAGGCGCCAGCAGCACGGCCTCCTCGTCGATCGCCACGATTCGCTCGCCGCGACGCACCTCTTCGGCGACCAGATCCTCAAGCAGGCCGCGGCCCATGGTGCGTGTGGCATAGGCCCCGCAGCGCTCGCGCTCCCGGGCCACCTCGGCCGGCACGAAGTCGAGCGCATACAGCTGCGAGTGGGTGTGCTCGAGCGACGCCCCCGCCTCGCGTCGCTCGTTCACGATCAGCTGCACATAGGCGCTGCCGGCGTGCGCTCTCATCCGTGCCCGCCACACCTCCATCGCGCCCGCCACCCGCTCGAGCGGAAGCTCAGCGAGCGACAGCACAGGCTCGGGGGCGTTGACGATCACCTCGTGCGCGCCGCTGGCCGGCCCGGCGCTGAACAGGTCCGGCTGGGCGTCGGGGGAGGGCTGCGGGCTGTCGAGCGCAAGCGCGGGATACAGGTTCGGCACCACTCTCACGGTCCAGCCCGGGGAGTCGGGCTCCCCGCCGCCGGGGCGGACCGCATAGAGCTCCGGGGGCGTGCGCTGCTCGTGACCCTCGGCGAACGGGTCTTTCTCTACGTCGATCGCCTGCGGGGCGGGACAGCGCGGCTCGCCACCCGGCCGCTCCGAGCGCTCCCCCGCGACGATCGCCTTGTGCCCGCTGAGCGGGTCCACTCTTATCTCAGGCATGTGCCAGCGAAGAGTAGGAGGTATCGCCCGGACTTCCGGAGTTGGGTGCGGGACCTGCGCCCCCTGCTACCGGGAGTGCGCCCGTGCTGTGACCTGCCACATCTGCCGGTCCCCGGCTGTCCGCTCCCAGCCTTCGGAGCGCTTCCCCCGCGTGGCTTGTCACGCACCCAGGCCGTAGCGCCGAATGTCCTGCTCCAGCTTGGCGCTGCTCGGATACTGCCCCTGCCGTATGAACGACAGGCGCCCGTCGCGCGCGATGAACACCGTGACGGGAGTGAACGGCGAATCGGTGATCTGCCGGCCGAGACGGCCGCTCTTGTCGTAGTAGCTCGGATAGCTCACCGGGAACGATCTCAGGAACGCCAGCGCATTCGCGCGACTGGGGTCTTCCGAGTCCACCCCGATGAACGCCACCCGCCGCCCGTATTCGGCGGAGGCGCGCTGGAAGGCGCCGAACTCGGCTTTGCACGGCACGCACCAGGACGCCCACTTGTTGATAACCACCGGATAGCCCCTCAGCGCGGCAAGGCGCGCGTGCAGGGCGGATGCGCCACCTCCCAGCAGCGTGTCCCCCTGATCGTGCAGCGCCGCCAGCGGCGGTGGCGAGGCGGCGAGCAACGCGCTCGTCTGCGCCGCCGTCAGCCTGGCCGTGGCGGTCTTTGCAGTGGGGTTGCCGCCGGGCAGCTCGGCCACGCCGACGGCGACCAGAGCGCCGAC
>DATHPT010000173.1:0-5564 GCA_035483615.1 Solirubrobacteraceae bacterium
GTGCGCCCCTGCGAAAGCGCATCGCCAGTAGCCGTGTGAGCTGTGCCAGCAGATACAGGGCAAACGCGAACGAGGTCACGAAGAACCCCAGCGGGTAGATCGAGAAATAAGAAATCCCGAGCCCCAGCCACATGACGAGCAGCGCGAACACGACGCTCAGCAGCAGGCTCAGCCCGGGACGCGGCGTGAGCGCCTGCGCCGCCGCCGGCGGCGCCACCAGCAGCGCGAACACGAGCAGCGCGCCGGTTATCTGGCTCGTGGCGGCCACCGCGAGGCCCAGGATCAGCAGGAAACCGACGTCGAGCGCGAACACGGGGACCCCACGGGCGCGGGCCACCTCGGGGTCGAGTGAGGCGAGCAGCAGCGGCCGCCCGACGGCCGCAAGCGCCGTGAGCACTGTCGCCGCGACGATCAACAGCGTCAGCACCTGGTTGCGATCGATCCCGAGGAACGTGCCGAACAGCAGCGTCTCCAGTTGCTCGAGCACGCCGCTGTAGAGACTGAGGAACAGGAAGCCGAGCGCCAAACCCGCGACCTGCACCACTCCGATCGCAGCCGACTCGCCGCTGCGCCCTCGCGTGGAGGAGCCACCTGAGCGCCCAATGCTCAGCGCTGCGATCCCGCAGGCGAGGTAGTAGCCGAACGCACCCGGCAGTCCCGCCAGCGCGGCGCCGGCCGCGCCTGGAAAGGACATCACGGCGATCGTGTGCCCGGCGAAGCTCTGGCGGCGAAGCACCATGTACCAGCCCACGACGCCCGCCATCACAGCGACGATCGTGCCTGCCTGCAGGGCGTTCACCATGAATTGGTAGCTGAGCAGCTGGCGCACGTCGGACGCGAGGTTCCAGGACAGCGTGGGGTTGCTCATCGGGCCTTGCCTCCAGAGACGCCCGATGAGGCGCTGTCCTCAGGAAGACCGTTTTGGGAGAGCGACGGATCGGCTTGGGGGAGCGACGGATCGACCATGGCGCTGTCGCTCATCCGTGCCTGTGGCTGTGGATGTGCGGCGCCTCGGGCTGTCCGACCACCACCAGCCTGCCGTCGCCGGTTCGCAGAACCTCGATCGGAACCCCGTACAGCTCGCTCAGCTTCGCCGCCGTGATGACCTCGTCGACAGGGCCTTGCAGGGCTCGACCTCCCGCCAGGTAGATCACCTGGTCCAGGTAGGGCAGCAGTGGATTGACGTCATGGGCCACCAGCAGAACGGCGACGTTCTCGGCTCGACAGATGCGCTGCACGAGCGCGGTGACCGCCGCCTGGTTGGGCAGATCGAGGCTGTCAAGCGGCTCGTCGAGCATCAGGATCCGCGGGCGACGCACGAGCGCCTGGGCGATCAGGATGCGCTGCTGCTCGCCACCGGAGAGCTCACCGAGCGGACGCTCGGAGTAGGCGCTCGCGCCCACCAGCTCGATCGCCTCCTGTACGCGTGCGCTCGCCTGCCTGCGCGCCGCCCGCCCCGGACCGATCCCAAGCGGCAGCCCCCAGCTCGATCCGTCGAGACCAAGCCGCACAAGATCGACCCCGCGGATCGGCAGCGCCCGGTCAAAGCCGTGGCGCTGAGGGAGATAGCCGATCTCGCGGTTCGCCGCGCCTGGGGGAACGCCCAGCACGCGCACGGTGTCGGGCTCGGTGTCCACGAGACCCAGGATCGCCTTCAGGAGCGTCGACTTGCCGCTGCCATTCGGCCCAAGCACAGCCACGAACTCCCCGGAGCGCACCGTGAGATCGACCTCACTCCATACCGCGCGCGCGCCGATGCTCGCACGAGCGTTGCGAAGCTCGATCGCCGGCTGGCTTGCCCCTGAACCAATGCTCACAGGCGCGCAGCGAGGCTGGATCGCCGACTCGCCTGTGGGCGACCCTGAGCCAGGGGCGCCCCCGCCTCCAGGTGTGTCGAGGCCGCTCACCGCTCGGTGGCCTCGTGCAGGGCGTTGCGCAGGCTCTCGAGCTCTGAGACCTGCCACTGCTCAAAGCTCTCGGAGGCGGGCGACAGCGTCTCTGTGACGGTCGTGATCGGAATGTGGGCGGCGCGCGCCAGTTCGTTCACGCGCTGCACGTCCGGAGTGACGTTCTGGCTGTTGAAGACCCAGACATCTATCCGGCGGTTCGAAGCCTGCCGGTCCACGGTCTGTCTGTCCTGCGCGCTCACTTCGCCCCCCTCGGCGATCGCCTTGGCGAAGCTGTATGGGGTCAGCAACTTCAGCCCGAGCGCTTCGCCCAGCGGCTGGAAGATGCTCTCGCTGTAGCCGACGGGAACACCTGCATAGCGCGCCCTGATCTGTCGGATCAGCCCGTTGTAGTGGGCGAGACCCACGGTTTCGAGCGCCTTCTTCCGGCTGGCGAAGTAGGCGGCGTCGGCGGGGCGCAGACTGTCGTAGTCGGCGAGGATCCGATCGATCACCGCGTGAACGTGAGCCGGCGAGTACCACTGGTGCGGGTTATCGCCCTGGCTGAGCCCGAGCAGATCCCCCACGTCGAGCACGGTCCGCCCATCCGCCGGGTTGGCTGCCAGCAGGCGCGAGGCCCATTGGTCATAGCCGATGCCGTTGACGATCGTCATCTGCGCACCGGCGATCGTGCGAGCGTCGGAGGCAGTCGGCTCGTAGCTGTGCGGATCGGTGCCGGGGTTGACGATGATGCTTCGCACTTCCGCCTTTTCGCCTCCAAGCTGGGCGGCGATGCTCCCCCAGAAGTTCTCGGCGGCAACGACTCGCAGGCGTCCTGCCGATCCGGCTGTCGGGCCCGCGGTCCCGCAGCCGCTCACCAGCAGGCAGCAGATCACAGCACCGACCGCCAGGGCCCAGGTCGCATGGCTTGGCATCCGTCTCATCACGACGGGAACCTATCATAAGACTGAGTCTCATTATTGCCAGGTCACAGCTCCTGGCACGGTGTTAGGGGGCGGCACTCTCCCCTGTCGGCGCTGGAGCGTCCTCGGCAAGCGCACGCCTGCGCCCGACCAGCAGCACCACCAGCACGACCAGGATCACAAGGATCAGGATCCCACCCGCGATGTAGCGCAGTTTGTGGTGCACGGCAGCGGTTTTCTTGGTTTGCAGCGTGGCGATCTTCACGCGCGCCTTGGCTGCCTGCGCCTCGGTCACTAGCCTCGCCTGCTGGGATGCGGGGTAGACGACCGTCATGTGCCCGCCGTTGTTGAGCGAGATGTGCAGATGGCCCGTGCCTGTTCCGGGGTGGAATGTCAGGGCATGCACTTCGCCGTGGTGCAGCTCGCCTTCGTAGGCCTGCAGGCTCTCCTTCTGGAAGTGCACGGTCGCAGCTCCCGCCGGCACCGCAAGCACCGTCACGGCAAACGCCAGACACACAACCAGCAGTCCTGCGCTCAGTCGTCTACTTGATCTGTTCATGGCTCGCACCCTAGCGTTCGCGCACGACGTGTGCGCTGGCTGAATGCGTCCCTTACACCCGCCCGGTGTCGCGACGGTAGGCGCGGCGCGCCAGCGCCACCAGTACCAACGTCCAGCCGACCACCACCACCCAGGCCTTCAGACCCCATGGGTGCGCGCCGAGCGCGATGTGGCTGGCCTGCACCAACCAGTAGGAGGGCAGCAGCTGTCCGACGTCATGGAGGAACCCGTGGCTGGGGATCGGGAACCAGGTGCCTCCGAGGAAGGCCAGCAGCGCGACGCCGCCACCCATCGCCGGCCCGATCGAGTCAGGGGTCAGCACGTGGCCGATTGCCACGCCCAGCGCGGCGAACGGCACCAGGCAGACGAGGATCAGCAATGTCATCTTCACCCAGTCCCCAGCGGGCATGCTGACCCCGAGCGCCATGCCCGATGCGTACAGGACGATCATCGTCAGCAGCGCCGTCAGATAGGCGGTCAGAACCTTCGCGCGAAAATACGCACGCGTGGAGAGCGGGCTGATGCGCAGCTGACGGTTCCAGCCGACCGCGCGCTCGGCCGAGATCCGCGCGCCACAGGAGAGCATCGAGCTCATCGTCCCGAACGCCACCATCCCGACCATGAAGTAGAGCGGGGCCGAGATCCCCGTCCCACCTAGGTTGTGTTCGTTGCGTTGGGGACCCGCGATCAGGAAATACAGAACCAGCGGGAACCCCAGCGAGAGGACGAAGAAGCGCCGGTTGCGCAGCGTGCGCAGCAGCTCGTAGCGGGTGTAGGGCAGCGCGTTCACCGAACCGCCTCCTGCAACTCGCTCGCCATCGCCGGCGGGCCACCGTCGCCGGTCAGCTGCAGGAACGCCTGTTCGAGCCCCGCGGCCTGGATCTCGATGTCGCGAGCCTCGCCGTGGGCGTCGAGCAGCGCTCGGATCGCAGCATCGGAGTCGTTGCAGCTCAATAGGACGGCCTCGCCACGGCGCTCCGCGCCACTGACACCGGGGAGCGACTGCAGCGCCTGCAGGTCCACGCCCGGCAGCGTTGCGCGGATCGTGCGCGAGCCGACCATCGCCTTGATCTCGTTCGTCGGCCCGTCGGCGACCACCTCGCCGTGGGCCATCAGCACCGCGCGGTCTGCGTAGGCGTCGGCCTCCTCCAGGTAGTGGGTGGCGAACAGGACCGTCCGGCCCTGCGCCGCCAGCTCGCGCATCGTCGTCCAGAATGCGTGCCGGCCCTCGACGTCCATCGCGACCGTCGGCTCGTCGAGCACGAGCAGCTTGGGGTTGCTGACCAGTGCGACTGCGAAGCGCACCCGTTGGGTCTGCCCGCCGGAGAGCTTCTGTGTGCGCTGTCGGGCGATCCCGCCAAGGCCGGTCAGCTCCAGCGCCTCGTCGACCGGGAGCGGCGCGGGATAGAGCGAGCCCACCATCTCGACCAGCTCGCGTACCGACAGGTCGCGGATCAGGTTTCCAGTTTGCAGCATCGCGCCGATCGAGCCGGCGTCGATCGCCGCCGAAGGGGCATCGCCGAAGACCGAGACGCTGCCCTTGTCGGGCTCGGCGAGGCCGAGGATCATGTCGATGGTCGTGGACTTGCCCGCCCCGTTGGGGCCGAGCAGGGCCACTGTCTCGCCCGCTTGGATCGAGAGGTCGATCCCGCGCACGGCTTCGATCTCTCCATAGCTCTTGTGCAGCCCGCTGGCCGCAATCGCACTCGCCATACCGTGCACACTATCCCGCCATCAAGCGATCGAAACGGGGGCCATTCCGCCACCAAGCGATCGAGCCACCCCCCGCCAAACGATCGAGCCACCCCCGCCAAGCAATCCGAGCCATTCCGCCACCAAGCGATCGATCAATCCACGATCGAGCGATCGGACGCGGCGCTCAACGCCGCTGGCGCGCCGCCTTCAGACGATCGGTCTTGCCGAGCTCCACCTTGCGCAGGCGGACCGTATCGGGGGTCACCTCGACGCACTCGTCGTCGCGCACGAACTCCAGGGCCTGGTCGAGCGTGAGCTTGCGGTGGGGCTGCAATCGCTCGTACACGTCCGAGTTGGAGGAGCGGATGTTGGTGAGGTGCTTCTCCTTGACAGGGTTGACGTCGAGGTCGTCGGCGCGCGAGTTCTCCCCAACGATCATGCCCTCATAGACCTCCTCGCCGGGGCCGACGAACAACGTGCCGCGCTCCCCGAGGCTCATCA
>DATHPT010000174.1:0-2389 GCA_035483615.1 Solirubrobacteraceae bacterium
CATCGCGGGCGGCGGACAAGCCCGAGGGCTGGGGCCTCGGCTTCGTCCAGGGCGGCGACGTCCTCCTCCAGAAGCGGCCGCGCGTCGAGAGCGCCGAGGTCGACCTCTACGGGCTCATCAAGGATCTGCGCGCCGATGCCGTCGTCGCGCGCGTCGGCTTTGACAGAGACGGCAGTACCGCGGCCGAGGACGCCGATCCGTTTCGGTTCCGTTCGTGGCTGTTCGGCTCGGTGGGCGAGATCAGTGCCGCCGGCTTCGAGAGCGTGCGCGAGCGCCTCCTCGACAGCGTGCCGGCCTTCCTGAGACGGAACATCCGCGGCAAATCGCCGAGCGAGCACGTCTTCCACCTGTTCCTCGCTTTCTTGCACGACGCCAGCAACCTCGACGCGCCGTCCCCCTCCCCGGCCGTCGTCCACGGCGCCCTCCGTCACAGCATGACGTTCCTCGATCGGTTGCTCGCGGGCAGCGGCAGCCCCTCGGTGCAGCTCGCGCTCGTCGCGACGAACGGCCGGTGCCTCGTGGCCGCGAACGGCACCCACCCGCTGCGCTACCTGCACGTCGAGGGCATCTCGGACTGTCCCGTGTGCCACGGGCGCGTCGATCGCGATCGCGACGGGCGCCGCATCCAGCACGAGGGCGTGCGTGCCGTCATCATCGAGGCGAACCGAGCCGCGCCGGCTCGCGCCGGCTGGCGCGACGTCCCCGAGCGCTCCGCGCTCATCGTCGGCGCCGATCGCGTCCCCATCGTCTCGCCGATTTAGGGTCCCCACCGGGATGGGTGAACCCCCTCGCGCGAGGCGACGCCCTGAGGAGGCTTGCGGTACTTTGGGGGGGTGCGGGCCCCCACCCTCCCCCTCCCGCGCCCTCCACGCTCGCTCCGCGGAGCGAAGCCGCGCTCCGTTCGGGTTAGCCGGTGGCGGTGGTGAGGCGGGAGAGGCGGCGGCGGCGGTAGTAGCTGAAGATCGTCTGGATGATCGAGGCGACGGGCACGGCGAAAAGCGCGCCCACGAGCCCGTAGCCGTGCTCGCCCGCGATGAGAGCGAACACGACGAGCACGGGGTGGATCTTGGCCGCGTCGCCCATGATCTTCGGGTTGAGGAAGTTCGCCTCGAGCAGGTGGATGCCGCAGATCCAGCCGAGCACGAGGAGGCCTTGCCTGATGTCGAAGCTGCCCGACGAGATGAGCGCGATCGCGACGATCGGCACCGACGACAGGATCGAGCCGAAGATGGGGATGAGGCTCATCGCCGAGGCGATCCCGGCCAGCAGGAGCGGGTACTTAACATGGAGGAGCCGCAGGCCGACGTAGGTCATGAAGCCGTTGATGAGGCAGATCACGAGCTGCCCGCGGATGACGCCCGACAGGCCCCGGTCGATGCCGACGACGATGCGGTCGTAGTCGAGCTGATGGGCCTCGGGCACGAGTGAGCGCACGAACCCCTTGATGCGCTCGAGGTCGACGAGGATGAAGGCCGCCACCATGAGCACGAGGAACAGGTGGCCTATCCCCGTGACGACGCCGCCGACGAACTTCTGGCCGTACTCGAGCGCGCGTTGGCTCTCGCCCTCGGTGGACTTGACCCGTTCGGTCATCCACTTCTTGATCGAGCGCTCCCACTTGCCGCCCGTGAGCGTCTCCGCCTCCTCCGAGCGCGGCGGGGCCACGACGTATTTCCCGTCGCGCGTGTGCTCGACCTCGAGGGCGAGCCCGCGCAGATCCAGCTTGTAGCGGCCGTCGGGCAGCGGCTCGAGGATGATCCCCTCGCGCGCCGCGCGCGGTGCGGGCGCGTCTGGATCGGCAGGCACGGCCTCTTCGCTGTCGGCCGCCTGAGGGCCGAGGTGCGTGTCGACCCATGCCCCCGCGCGCGGCAACACCTCCTCGTTGAGCCGCGAGAAGAGCTGCGGCGCCTCGCGGAAGAGGCGCGCGAAATCCCCTGACAGCTTGGGGATGAAGTACCCGATGAAGAGGCTGAGCGCCGCGAGGATGTTGATGTAGAGCAGGATGACGGCGAGCGCGCGCGGGAACGACCGGCCGCCGATTTTGTAGCGGGCGAGTCGGTCGACGAGGGGCGCGAGGATGTACGCCACGAGGATCGCGAACAGGAACGGAAGCGCGACCTCCCGAAAAAAGTAGACGACGAATATGCAGAACAGCGCGAAGCCCCACAGCTTCGCGAACTGGCGCAGCCACGCGAAGGTGCGCGAGGCCGGCAGCGTGGCCCGCGCGCGCGGGGGCTCGGTCCCGGCGCCCGAGGCCCCGGGGGGCTCGCCGCCGGTCGCGGGGCGTTCCTCCTCGGGGCTCATGCTGACGCGCTCTCGACGCGGACCGGACGACTAGGAGTCGTCCGAATCAGTGTCCTTCTTGCTTTGCGCCGTGAGGGCCGCGAGC
>DATHPT010000175.1:0-2737 GCA_035483615.1 Solirubrobacteraceae bacterium
AGCGTGGCTCAGCGCAGGGTGGTCCTCATCCGGGCGTGCTCGTGCTCCATGAGTCGTTCGGACTCAACGACGACATTCGCCGGATCGCCGCTCGTTTCGCAGCGGAGGGTTATGTGGCGCTGGCGCCGAACCTCTTCTCCCACGGCACGCGAATCGTGTGCCTGAGTCGCGTGATGAGCGACATGGTCAGAGGCTCGATCGACCGCGAGATCGCCGACATCCTCGCGGCGCGTGCCGCGCTAGCAGAGCGTCCCGACGTCGATGCGGACCGGATCGCGGTCGCGGGTTTCTGCCTCGGTGGTGGCTTTGCGCTGATCGCTGCCACCAAGCCAGGCTTTCGTGCCGCGGCGGTCAACTATGGAGATGTGCCCAAGAGCCGTGCAAAGCTGGACGGAGTCTGTCCCGTCGTTGCGAGCTTCGGGGGGCGCGACAAGCTGTTCGGGCGCAACATGGCCGAGCGCCTGGAGGAGCACCTGAGCGTTCTCGGAGTGGCCCACGACATCACCACCTACGACGACGCCGGCCACTCGTTCTTCTCACAGCACGATGGTTGGCAGGGCTGGCTCGCGCGGCTGCCCTCGCCGATGGCCGTCGGTCCCGATGAGGCGGCCTCGGCCGACGGCTGGCAACGGATGCTCACGTTCTTCGACGAGCACGTTCGCGCTCCCGTCGCCTAGTCAAGCTTCTCTCCTCAGGCGCTGGAGCGGGGAGCCGTCGAGCTCGGTCGGCCGGGGCTCCTGCTCAGTCTCTTGGGCGCTCGCGCTCAATCCCTCCTATGGTGGAGAGAGCGATGAGCAGCGCTCCGCGAGATCCGGAGGAGGCAACAGCGGTGACCGTGCCGGCGCTCGGCGCGATCCCCGCAAGCACGAGGATGGGCGCCGTGCAGCTCACCGTCTCGAACCTCGAGCGCTCGCTTGGCTACTACGAGAACGTGATCGGACTGAGCGTCCGTGAGCGTGCAGGCGATCGGGCGATGCTCTGGGCCGGCGGGGAGAAAAGCGGCGAGGATCTGCTCGTCCTGGTCGAGCAGCCCAGCGCTCGTCCGGCGCGGGGGTACTGCGGCCTCTACCACTTCGCGCTGCTGCTCCCACACCGCGCTGACCTTGCGCGCTGGCTTGCTCACGCCGCCCGGGACCGGGTGGCGCTCGCCGGGCTTTCCGATCACTACGTCAGCGAGGCGATCTACCTCAGCGATCCCGACGGGCACGGCATCGAGATCTACTGGGACCGTCCGCGCGAGGTCTGGGAGGGCAGCGTCGCAGAGCGCATGACGACGCTTCCGCTCGACACGTCGAGCCTCTTCGGCGAGCTGCCCAATCCGGCGAGCGAGCCGTTCGATCGGCTGCCGCCCGGAACCGTGATGGGTCACGTTCACCTGTGCGTAGCCGACGTTCCCCAGACGATCGCCTTCTACCGTGACGTGCTTGGCTTTGGGCTGATGGCCTCGCTCGGGGGACAAGCGGCGTTTCTCAGCGCCGGCGGCTACCACCACCATCTTGGCGCCAACACATGGGAGAGCGCCGGGGCGGGTCAGCCGCCGGCTGGGGTCGCAGCGCTCAGGCAGGCGACGATCGTCCTGCCGAGCGAGGCTGAGCGCGATCTGCTGGCAGCCCGGGTTGCGGATGCGGGACATGAGCCCCATCTACTCGAGGATGGCCTGCTAGTTCACGACCCGTCAGGGAATCCGATCGTCCTCACGGTCTCCTCGATTCAGCGGTAGCGCCAGGAGTGGCCGGTCACTGGTGCTCGGGCTCGGTGAGGGCAGCAAATGTCAGCCAGGTCTATCGACCGTCCAGCGGCGCGCTTCAGCTTGATGAGATCGTCTCTGGAGGCGATCGGGATTGGGTGATCGCCGAGTGTGACCAGCAGCGCTCGCTCGCGAAGCTGAGGAAAGGGAGCGGCGAGCACGGCGAAGATCTGCTCTGCATCGAGTGGTTGTGGGTCAGTCATCGTTGCTCGCTCTGCGACTTGTGCGAGCCGACCTCGCGCTACGCTGCCGGAGTGCGTCTGACACCCACGGCACCGGTTGCGGCCGCCTCGCTGATCGTTGGCTATGCGGTCGCGGTGAGCACTGGCTCGCGTCCGCTCGGAGGCGTCGTGTTGGCGATCGGGGGGCTGTGGTGCATCCAGGCGTGGAGGCGCCGTCACGGGGTGCGAACGGCCGCGATCCTTGCGTGCGTTGGTCTCGGGGCGTTCGCCGTCTCTCACGTGCTGGCCCTCGCGATCGGTGCGTGGCCCTCGGTGCTGTTGGTGTCCGCCATCGTGGCAGCGGTCGCCTGGACTCAAGCCGACGCCCGCGTCCTCAGCGCGTAGCGTCCCGCTCCTGCGCGAGCGCCCGCCGCAGCGTCTCGTCGAACGAGGCAGGCGTGATCCCAAATGGCTCGGCGCCGCTCGCGTCTGTGACGACGGTGGCGGTCTTCAGCCCCTCCACCAGCGGGCGGGCGACGTTCGCATCGACAGGGGTCACGAGCCCGATCCACAGGGAGGACAGCCACGGAGTGATCAGCGGCACGGGGATCATCAGGCGCGGTCGCTCTCCCATCGCTCGCGCCATCCTGTCGAGCATGTCGCCGTAGGAGAGCACGTCCGGTCCGCCGATCTGCACTTCCGCTCCGCTTGACTGCGGGACCTCGGGAGCGCTGCGCAGGTACTCGACCACGTCGTCGATGCCGATCGGCTGGGTCTTCGTACGCAACCAGGCGGGCGCGATCATCACGGGCAGCCTCTGCACCAGATA
>DATHPT010000176.1:0-2898 GCA_035483615.1 Solirubrobacteraceae bacterium
ACTCGCGGCAGCGCCCGGCCGCTCCTACCTGGGTGATCGCCAGCTCGGCGCCGTGGAGCGCGGTGCCCTGCGTCACCAGGCCAAATGCGAAGTCGAGCGAGTCGGGGACCACCTGTCGCAGATGCCCCACCCTCACCTCCACCCGCACCACACGACGCCCATCCGCATGGCGCGCGGCCACGTCGGCGATTGCCTGCGCGATCGAGAGCTCGTGCATCAACAGATCCTTGGCAAGGGATCGCCCACGAGCTGGTCCATCACACGCCGTCCGCCGAACGCCGTCTCCACGAGCACCATCCCGGGCGGATCGGTCTTCACCTCGCCGATCTCGGCGGCGCCCTCGCCCCCTGGCAGGGCGCGCAGCGTCTGCAGCGCCTGCTCGGCACACTCGGACGCGACGAAGGCCACCAGCTTGCCCTCGTTGGCTACATACATAGGGTCGATCCCCAGGATCTCTGCCGCGCCGGCGACTGCCGGCTGGACCGGCACGGCAGCCTCACGCACAACCATTGCCACCCTTGAGGCGCGCGCAAGCTCGTTGAGGACAGAGGCGACGCCCCCGCGGGTCGCATCGCGCAGGCATCGCAGCCTCCCGCCGGCGGTTTCGAGCAGACCGTCGACGAGAGGCCACAGCGAGCGGGTATCGGACTCGATATCCGCGTCGAGGCCAAGCTCACCGCGGGCGAGCATGATCGCCGTCCCATGCTCTCCGATCGTTCCCGAGAGCAGGATCCGGTCTCCCGGTCTCAGGAGATCGGGGGCGAGCTTTGCGCGAGAGTCGATCCTGCCCAGACCCGTCGTGCATATGTACATGCCATCGGCATGGCCGCGTTCAACCACCTTCGTATCTCCAGCCACAACCTGAACCCCCGCCGCGCGGGCGGCATCTGCGATCGCCTCGACCTCGACGCGCAAGGACTCGGCGGGCAGGCCCTCCTCCAAGATCAGCGAAAGGGTCAGCGCAAGCGGGCGGGCACCCGCCATCGCGAGATCGTTGACCGTTCCGTTGACCGCGAGCTCACCGATCGAGCCTCCGGGAAAGCGCAGCGGCTTGACCACGAACGAGTCTGTGGTGAGGGCAAGCTCGATGCCCTCGACCTCGACGGCTGCTGCATCCGCAAGAGCCTCAAGCGCCTGTGACTGGAAAGCGGGCACGAGCAGTCCCTCGATCAGTGAGGACGTCGCCTTGCCCCCCGCCCCGTGAGACATGGTGATGTGTGGGTCGCGAAACCTCGCACGCTTGCCCCGCGCGGTCTCGATGATCCCGAGGATCTTCGACTCGCGGTCTGAGACCAGCTCGGCCATCACGCCACCTCGCGCTCGCGAGCGAAGCGCCCGTAGTTGTAGTAAGCCGCGCAGGCGCCCTCGGGAGAGACCATGCAGGTGCCGATCGGCCGCTCCGGCGTGCAGGCCGTACCGAACACCTTGCACTCCCAGGGCTTGATGACGCCCTTCAACACCTCACCGCACTGGCACGCCTTCGGGTCGGCAACACGAATGCCGGGTACCGAGAAGCGCTGCTCGGCATCCCACTCCGCATAGGCGTCGGAGATCCGCAGGGCGCTCTGGGATATGAACCCGAGGCCGCGCCACTCGAAGTGCGGACGCAAGGCGAAGACCTCGCTCATGATCTCAAGCGCCCGGAGGTTGCCCTCCCAGGGGACAACCCGGGCGTACTGGTTCTCGACCTCCGCGCGACCCTCAGCGAGCTGGCGCAGCACCATCAGCACCGACTGGAGCAGGTCGAGCGGCTCGAAGCCCGAGATCGCGACCGGCTTGCCGTACTGGTCGGGAAGGAACTGGAAGGGCCGTGCGCCGACGATCGTCGCCACATGCCCAGGGCCGATGAATCCGTCGAGCCTCAGGTCAGGCGACTCGAGCAGCGCCCTCAGCGGCGGCACGATCGTCACATGAGAGCACATCACCGAGAAGTTCCCGACCTTCTCTGCCCTGGCACGACGCAGGGTCAGCGCCGTCGAGGGCGCGGTCGTCTCAAAGCCGATCGCGAAGAACACCACCTCGCGGTCGGGATTCTGCTTGGCGATCCGCAGCGCATCGAGCGGCGAATAGACGATCCGCACATCGGCGCCCTGGGCCTTGGCATCGAGCAGAGTCTGGCTGGACCCGGGCACCCGCACCATGTCGCCGAAGCAGGTGAAGATCACCCCCGGCTCGTGTGCGAGTGAGATGCCGTCGTCCACGCGACCCATTGGGATGACGCATACGGGACAGCCCGGACCATGGACGAGCTCCACGTTCGAAGGCAGCAGATCGTCGACGCCGTACTTGTAGATCGAGTGCGTGTGCCCTCCGCACACCTCCATGATCTTGTAGTGCCGGTCGGGCTCCACCGCAGCCAGGATCTCCCCGGCGACCGCTCGGCCGAGCTCCGCGTCTCGGAACTCGTCGACGAACTTCACGCCGGCGCCCCTCGGCCGCCGAGGTCCATAGCCATCGCCGCCGCGTCTGTGCCCTCGGCGGCGCGAGCGAGGGCGGTGCCCGCATGGACGAGCAACACCTCACCCGGCGCAACAGCACCCACCAGCGCGATCTCCACGCTCGAGCGCCGGCCCTGCGGATCCGAGCAAAGCGCCAGATCTCTGTCGCGATCGACTCTGAGAACAGTCATCGCAAGCGCCTCGTCGCCGCAGGTGATGCACCCGTGGGCGGCGACGCACTCGGTCACTCGATCACGCTGGCCTTCAGCTCCTCGAGCTCCTGCTCGTACTCTGCCCCCATCTCTTTGAGCAGCCTGAGCGTCGCACGGGCCTCGCTCTCGTCTATCTGCGAGAGCGCGAATCCCACATGAATCAAAACCCAGTCGCCGGGGCCGGCCGCCGTGTCCTCCACATCCAGCAGGCCGATGTTCACCGTCCGCCTTACACCAGCGACCTCGAC
>DATHPT010000177.1:0-21209 GCA_035483615.1 Solirubrobacteraceae bacterium
TCTGGGCCAGCCGGCCTCTAGACGCTAGCTCTCCCTGCCGCGGCGAACTGCCGCGGCCTTCCGGGCGGATCGCCCGGCATGGCCTCTGCTGGTCTGAGGGGGCGCATCGCGCTTCTTCAGAGGGCCCCGGTCCTGAGCATCTGCTTTCTGGCAGCGGACGCCGTGGGTGTTCGCTGCTCATCTTCCGCCCGGACTCTTCGGGTTTTCGTCCTGTCGATTCCTCGAGGAGGGGGTTGGTCTGATGCTTCGTTGCGTCCTGATCGTATGCGCCGCCATGGCGGCGCTCACCATATCCACCGGCGTGGCCACAGCGTCTGAAACATGCCCCAACGAAACGCTCCGTACAGGACTCTCGGCGCGCCTGCCGGATTGTCGCGCCTACGAGCAGGTCTCACCGATCAACAAGGAAGGCGCTGCCATCCGACCCACCTACAACGAACAGGGCCTTCTGTTCAAGGCTGCCCAGGACGGGCGACGAGTCTTCTATGCAGCCGATAGCTCCCTCCCTGGCTCGCTCGCTGGAGGACAGACGTTCTATCTGGGAAGTGGGGCCCCTGAATGGGCAACTGAAGCATTGAGCCCGCCAAACCTTCTGGAGACCACAGCCCAAAGCGGACCGTACGGGGTGACCGGTGAATATCGCTGGCTCTCAGAAGATCTCTCCTGCCAGATCATCAAGTCAATCGAGCCGCTCACGCCCGACACACCGGCGGTTGATGCCCAAACGGAAACGCCCAACCTCTACCGGCGCAATGCGGATGGCACCTACACGCTGTTGACCAACACCGTGCCGCTCAATCCCGGCAGCGGAGAATTGTCCGGCGTATACGTGGTGATGGGTGCGTCGAGCGACTGCAAAAAGGTGATCTTCTCAAGCACATATGAATTTACCTCGAACGGATCAGATCAGCTCTATGAATGGGACAACGGGGCGCTTCGCGTTGTAGGGGTTCTCCCGGACGGGAGCCCGCCGCTGAGCGGAGTCGAACCACTTCTCGGAGCAAATGAGGGCCCTGCTTCGAACATGGTCTCCCCGAACGGCTCGCGCGTGCTCTTCGTTGCCAACGGATTGGTCAACGGACAAATCTTCATGCGCGAGAACAACGGTACCGGCGCTGCGCGGACAGTCGAAGTGGCTGGCGCCGCGGGCGGCCGCTTCGAAGGGGCGTCGAGGAACGATTCGCGCGTCTTCTTCACCTCGGCGTACGGTGAGGCTCCCGGCGCGAGCAGCAAAGGAGCGGAATCCTGTAATCACGGCAACATCTTTGAAAACACGCATGGATGCGATCTCTACGAATACAACGCCGAAACCGAACAGCGGACCGATCTCTCGGCCGACGGCAACGAAGCTGATGCAACCGGCGCCGACGTGGCCGGGGTTCTGGACGCCTCAGAAGACGGCTCTTATGTCTACTTCGCAGCCGTGGGTCAACTCACGCCGGCCAGCGGTGACGCGAGCGAAAACACCGAGGAAGAAAACGAAGTCAACGAAGAACTGAATCTCTACCTGACTCACGCTGGCCAACTGACATTCGTCTCGCGGGTTTCAAAAAAAGACCTGTTTGGCGAAGAGGTCAGAGACCTGGCCGCGGACCCCAGGGTTTGGAGCTCGCGTGCAACGCCTGACGGCGCGAACCTGCTGTTCGTCTCGCGCGCCCATCTCAGCGGGTATGACAACTCCGATGCGGTCACCGGCACCCCAGACCCAGAGGTGTACGTGTTCTCGCGCGATACCGGCAGCACCGTGTGTGCATCGTGCAATCCGAGCGGGGCGCGACCGGTCTCCAAGACCGAATCCGGCTCTCCGGTCGAAACGGCGCTGATCCCGGTATCTACCGCGTTCGGCGGAGACATCCTCGGCGACACGCCACACGTGTTCAGCGAAGACGGCAGTCGGGTGTTCTTCGAAAGCCCCGATCAGCTTTCGCCCCTGACCAAGGGGGGCGAAGTGAACGCCTACGAGTGGGAGCGCACCGGACACGGAAGCTGCTCGGTGGGCAGCGGCACCTACAGCCCAGACGCGGGCGGCTGCATCTATCTGCTCGACAGTGGCCTGCCTGCGAACCAATCCGTCCAGCCGGCAAAGTTCGTCGACGCAAGCACGAGCGGCGACGACGTGTTCCTTCAGAGCGCTTCCAAACTGCTCGAACAGGACAAGGACAATGTCGAGGACCTATATGACGCCCGCGTGAACGGAGGCAACCCGGCGCCCGCGCCGTTCACCGCCTGTGAAGGAGAAGCGTGCCAGGGCCTCGCGGCCGGCAGTCCAACTTTTGGCACGCCGTCGAGCGCTTCGTTCAGTGCGGGCGAGCAGCCGACGGGATCGAAGCCAAAGGTCAAGCCGAGATCGTTGACACGAGCGCAGAAGCTCGCACGGGCGCTGAAAGTGTGTCAGAGCAAGAAGAACAAGCACAGGCGAGAAGCCTGTCGGCGACAGGCGAAGAAGCAATATGGGGCCAGCCTGTCCCGCAAGGCTCTCAGGAGAGGGGTCAAGGGATGATTTCAGTACGTTCGGTATGGCCGCGCATAGCTGGCGCGGCGACAGTCGGTCTACTTGGGGCGCTGGCGCTTTCGCCGGCAAATGCCGCCGCCGCTCAGAGCGCTCCAGCATGGGGAGCCTTTCCCGTCGTTGGCCCCACCAATCTGTATGCGACGACCGGTGCGCGTAACGAGGTCCAGACCGTCAGCGTCGTGGCTGGCGGAGAAGGCAAGTTCAACCTGTCCTTTGAAGGCAGCACAACGGGCGAAATGACTTGTGGTGAACCTGCAGCGGCCGTTCGATCAGAGCTCGAATCGCTGCCGAGCGTGGGCGCCGGCAATGTCCAGGTCACCGCGAGTGAGAACCCATCTGGCTCCCTGTGCAGCCAATATTCGGTGACCTTCCTGGGCAAGCTCTCGGATAAGCCGTTGCCGATCATGACCGGCACATCCAACACCACCACAGTCATCGAAACGGCCGGCCGTGGCGGTTGGGGCAAGCTGGCGCTCTATCTCGTCGACGAGGGCGGCGCACGGACCAGCGGCACTGTCACTGTAACTGTCACGTTGCCAAACGGCATTACGACCTATGAAACGCCGGAAGGCGTCGCCTCGGTCATCCAGGCTGAAGGGCCCGGGTTTCGCAACGAAGGTTGGACATGCTCAAAAGGCGCCGGTTTGACGGTGGTCACCTGCACCGATGAACAGCCGGCCTACCCCGGGCTGGGGCCTGGCAGTCCAGAATTGGGCAAAGCGGATCTTGTGCCAATCGACATCCCGTTGCACGTGGAAAACACGACGCCAGGTGAAGTGATGAGCGAAATCACGGTGAGCGGTGGCTCGGCGCCACCAGTCACCGTGCACCAGCCGATCAAGATCAGCCCGACACCAGCGTCTCCGGGCGTCCAGATGCTCAAGGCGCGCACCTACGAAGCCGACGGCAGCCCCGCTGTGCAAGCCGGCGCGCATCCATTTGCGATCACCACCGGATTCTTCGTCAACACAACGCTCGACCACTTGGGGCACGTCGTGCCCGTCGATGAAGTCAAGAACGTGGAAGCCAACCTGCCTCCCGGGCTGATTGGCAATCCGCAGGCGGTCCCAAAGTGCGAATCGCATGGCAGCGTCACGCAATGTGCAACGTCCCATCAGGAAACACAGGTAGGCGTCACCGCGACGATGGTGGGGTCCTCGGGTACGGAAGGCTTTGGTAACCCGGGTAACCCTTCCGGTCTGTGGAACCTTGTGCCAGAAGCGGCGGTCCCCGCCGAATTCGGCTTTGTCGTCGTCCTCGTGCCACTTCAGCTGCGGGCGAAAGTGCGTAGCGACGGTGACTATGGCGTAACGGTGTCCTCGGTTGACACGCTTCAGACCGAGAAGGTGTTTGGCTCGATCGTGACGTTCTGGGGCAAGCCCAACGAATCGGTCCACGACGAAGAGCGCTGTACCTTCCTGTTCTTCGGAATCATAGAATTTGGTTGTGGAGGCACGAAAGTGCCGAACACTCCCTTTTTGACCGATCCGACGGATTGTGTCCAGCAAGCGCAGGCCGCTCCTTCCATGACGATGGAATTGAGCTTTTGGCAGGAACCGGAAGCGTTCTCTGCGCCGCTGAGCTCAGGTCTTGCGCCGGTGTCCGGTTGTGGGCGGGTGCCTTTCCACCCAGCTCTGCACGTGGTTCCTACGCAGCATTCGGCTGCCACACCGGTGGGTCTTGACACTGAACTGCACATGCCCCAGGTCGACAGCGAACTGGGCGTGGCGGAAGCGGATGTCCGTAAGGCCGTGGTCACGTTGCCGGAAGGGATGAGCATCTCGCCGGCTGCCGCGGGGGGCTTGAGTGCGTGCTCTGAGTCGCAGATCGGTCTCACGGGCAGTCATCCGGTTAGTTTCGATCTGGCGACCCCATCGTGCCCTGAATCCTCGAAGCTGGGGACGGTGAGGATCGACTCGCCCCTGCTGCCAGATCCGTTGAACGGGAGCATTTACCTGGCCGAACAGGACAACAATCCGTTCGGGAGCTTGCTCGCGGTGTATTTGTACGCGACCGATCCGGTGAGCGGTGTGGAGATCAAGGTCGCAGGTCGCATCGATCCCGATCCGCTGACGGGCAGGATCACCGCGACGTTTGACGATCTGCCGCAGTTGGCGTTCGGGAACGTGAAGCTGTCGTTCAAGTCCGGTCCGCGCGCGCCGATCATGACGCCGTCCTCGTGTGGAACGTTCGCGGCGACGTCCGATTTGACGCCAACGAGCGTCGCCGGCGCCGGACCTGAAGGCGAAGCGGTCGCGGGGGGCTCTGACGCGCTCTCCACCGACGCGGTTGTGATCGAAGGTTGCAAACCCACGGGATTCGCACCGTCGTTCGTGGCTGGCGCCAGCAACAATCAGGCTGGTGCGCTCAGCCCGTTCACGTTGACCCTCAGTCGCAACAGCGATGAAGAAACGACGCCCAGGACGGTGTCGGTGACGATGCCCCCGGGATTGTCGGGAATGCTCTCGAACGTCCCGCTGTGCGGGGAACCGCAGGCTCGTGAAGGCTCATGTGACTCGGCGAGTCAGATCGGCCATGTCACGGTCGTGTTCGGTGACGGGCCGAACCCGTTGACATTGCCCGAGGCCGGCAAGGGCCAGGACCCGGTGTTCTTGACAGGGCCGTATGAGGGCGCGCCGTTTGGCTTGTCGATCGTGGTGCCGGCGGAAGCGGGACCGTTCAACCTCGGCAAGGTCGTGGTCAGGGCGAAGATCCTGGTGGATCCCCATACCGCCCAGATCACGGTGGCAAGCGATCCGATGCCGACGATCCTGCAGGGCATACCGACCGACCTGAAGGTCGTGAACGTCGCGATCGACCGTGACCAGTTCACGCTCAACCCGACCAACTGCCAAGCGATGAGCATCACGGGCCAGATCGGTTCAAGCCAGGGTGTCCTTGCAAACGTCTCAAACCGTTTCCAGGCGGCCAACTGTCGCGACCTCGGCTTCAAACCGTCGTTCAAAGTCTCAGTCACGGGCAAGACGAGCAGGGCCAATGGCGCCGGACTGACCGCGAAGCTCTCCTATCCCAAGAACGCGGGACAGGCGAACATCGCGAAGGTCAAGGTATCGCTGCCAAAGCAACTGCCGTCCAGGTTGACGACGTTGCAGAAGGCGTGCCCGGCCGTGACGTTTCAAACGAACCCGGCGGGATGCCCGGTTGCATCCCGGATCGGGACCGCCAGGACGATCACACCGATCCTGCCAGTGGCGCTCACGGGACCCGTGTACTTCGTGAGCCACGGTGGTCAGGCGTTTCCCGATCTCGTCGTGGTCCTCCAAGGCTATGGCGTGACCGTCGATCTCACCGGCACAACGTTCATCAGCAAAGCCGGGATCACCAGCACCACCTTCGAGCAGGTGCCAGATGTGCCGGTCAACAGCTTCGAACTGAAACTGCCGCAGGGCAAGAACAGCGTGCTGGCAGCCAACGGCAACCTCTGTGCCGCCAAGCTGGCGATGCCGACCATCTTCATCGGCCAGAACGGCGCGGAAATACACACCAACACCCCAATTGCCACCACCGGTTGTCCCAAGCACGTGCGCCATGTGCGCAACAGGAGCACCCGAAAGAAGGCAAAGACGCAAAGTAAGCGCCACGGGGCCGACAGGCAGAAGCAGCATTGACATGTCAAACGTGCTTGCACAGGCGCAGGTGTCAGATATCCAGCGCGGTCGGATGCTCTCGGCGATGATTGCGGAGGCCTCGCGGCGCGGTGCGGCGAACGTGGCGGTGGCGCACGTGGTTGCGCGCTCTGGTGTATCGCGACGGACCTTCTATGAAGTCTTCGAGAATCGCGAAGAGTGCTTTCTTGCGGCATTCGACGATGCGATCGCGTGCCTGGCTCAGGAGGTCCTGCCCTTCTATGAGCAACGGGGAAGCTGGCGCGAGCGGATCAGGGCCGGCCTGGTGGCCGGATTGTCGGTTCTCGACGCCCAGCCCGAGCTGGCGCGACTGCTGGTGGTGGAGACGCTTGCGGCTGGCCCCGCCGCGCTCGCGCGGCGCGAGCGGATCGTGGCGTTGCTCGTCGAGGCGGTCGAAGAGGGCCGGGGTGGAGCAGAGGCAAAGCTCGACCGCGACCCATATGGGCTGACGGCTGAAGGTGTGGTGGGGGCGGTGCTGGCGCTGCTGCACGGGCGCCTCTGCAAGCAGGAGGACGAGCCTTTGCTGAGGCTCACGAACTCGTTGATGAGCGTGATCGTGCTGCCCTATCTTGGACCTGCGGCATCACGCAGAGAGCTCGACCGCCCCGTGCCGGTGGCGCGCGAGCGCACGCTGCGCCAGGCGCCGGATCCTTTGCGCACGCTTGGCATGCGGCTCACCTATCGCACGGTACGGGTGCTGATGGAGGTGGCCGCCAACCCCGGCTCCTCCAATCGCACGATCGGCGATCGCGCGGGGATCCCGGATCAGGGGCAGGCGTCGAAGCTGCTTGCACGCCTACAGGGCTTCGGGCTGATCGAGAACGCCGGGCGCGGCCTCACACGCGGGGAGCCAAACATGTGGACGCTCACCCAGAGAGGCTGGGATGTACACGGTGTGATCTCAAATCAACTCGCCGAGGATTCCTCGCGACGGCCCGTCGCAGGCCACACGGCGGCGGCTCCCGCTACAGCCCAAGCAGCCGCCCCAGGATCTCGCGCATGATCTCATCAGAGCCGCCGCCGATCGGCCCGAGCCGGGCGTCCCGCGCTGCCCGCTGGGCCCAGTGCTCGCCCATGTAGCCCATCCCTCCGTGGATCTGCAGGCACTCGTCCATCAGCTCGAAGGAGGCGCGCTGGGTCAGCAGCTTGGCCATCGTCACCTCCTTCAGCGGTTCCTGGCCCTCGTGAAAGCGGCGCAGGGCGTCATAGGTGACACAGCGGGCGGTGTATGCGCTCGTGGCCAGGTCGGCGAGCTTGTGGCGGATCGCCTGGTGCTTTGACAGAGGCTTGCCGAAGGTGGTGCGCTCGCGCGCGTACTCGGCGGTGCGCTCGTAGGCGAGCTGCATCGCGCCGACCGTCCCGAGCGCCATTGCCAGGCGCTCCCACTGGAAGTTGGCCATGATCAGCTTGAAGCCCTCGTGCAGCTCGCCGAGCAGGTTCTGCTCGGGAACGAACACGTCCTCGAAGGAGATCGTGGCGGTGTCCGAGGCATGCCAGCCGAGCTTCTCGAGCTTGGAGGAGGACACGCCCTCGCCGCGGTCGATGATGAAGAACGAGATCCCGTGATGGCCGCCCTCCTGGGTGGTCTTTACCGCTGTGACCATGAAGTGTGCGCGCACGCCGTTTGTGATGTAGGTCTTCTCACCGTTCACCACCCAGCCGCCGTCCACGCGCTCTGCCTTCGTGCGCAGCGCGGCCACGTCTGAGCCGGCCTCGGGCTCGGTGATCGCCAGCGCGCCGATCTTCTCGCCCCGGATCGCGGGCACGAGGTACTGCTGCTTGTGCTCGTCGCTGCCGAACTTCCAGATCGGGGGCGTGGCGATGTTGATATGCGCGCCGATGCCTGCCGCGGTGCCGCCCGAGCCGATGCGGGCCAGCTCCTCCACGAGCACCGCCTCGTGCAGATAGTCGCCGCCCTGACCACCCAGCTCGATTGGGTACTTCAGCCCGAGCAGGCCCTGTGTCGCGAGCTTTCCGAATACCTGGTCGGGGAACCAGCGTTCGGCCTCCCATTGCTGCGAGTGAGGCGCGAATTCGCGGTCGAGGAAGCCACGGATGGACTCCCGCAGCGCTTCGTGCTCCTCGGTGAATGGGGGATTTAGAGAGGTCATCTGTGCAGTTCCGACCGGTACATGTACCGGTCGGCCCGACGGTGCATGCACCGTCGGGACCAGGGCCGCATGCGGCCCTGGTTTCCAATGATCATTTACAACCCATAAGACCGCCCGATCACGTCGAGCATGATCTCGTCGGTCCCAGCTCCGATGCGGTTCAACCGCATGTCGCGCCACACCCGCTCCACGCCGTACTCCTTCATGTAACCGGCGCCGCCGTGGATCTGGATGCACTCGTCCGCCACTTCCACCGCGATCCGCGCGGAGTGCAGCTTGGCCATCGAGATCTCGCGCACCGGGTACTCGCCATTGGCAAAGCGCCAGGCGGTCATATACGTCATCTGACGGGCTGACTCGATCTTCGTGGCCATCTCCGCGAACTTGTGACGGATCACCTGGAATTTGCCGATGTCCCGGCCGAACGCCTTGCGCTCTTTGGCGTATTCCAGGGTGCGGTCAAAGCACTTCTGTGCGCCCGCCACGCAACCGGCGGCGCCGATCAGGCGCTCGCCCTGGAGCTCCCACATGATGTGGTAGAAGCCCTTGCCCACCTGACCCAGCACGGCCGATGCCGGTACGCGCACGTCCTGGAAGGCCAGCAGCGCGGTGTCAGAGGCGTGCATCCCCAACTTCTCGAGCTTCTTCTCGCGGATCACCCCCGGCGCGTCCATCGGCACGAGGAACAGCGTGAAGCCGTCATAGCCGGCATCCGCATCGGTCTTGGTCACGAGCACGATCACATCGGCACGGTGGCCGTTGGTGATGTAGGTCTTGGAACCGTTGATGACGTAGTCATCGCCGTCCTTGACCGCCCGGGTCTTGATGCCTTTCACGTCCGAGCCCGCGTCAGGCTCGGTGATGCCGATGCACAGGATCTTCTCGCCCTTGATCGCCGGCACCACCCACTCCTGCTTCTGCTCCTCGCTGCCGAACGCGAGGATCGGGGGCATCGCCATGTCTGTGTGCACCGCCACGCCCATCGCCAGGCCGCCCGAGTTGGCGTTGGTGATCTCCTCCGCCAGCACGAAGCTCGTGTAGTAGTCGCCGCCCTGGCCGCCATAGGCCTCGGGCTTGTCCAGCCCGAGGAAGCCGAGCTCGCCCATGCGGTGGAACACCGAGTCTGGGAACGTCGTCTCCTCCCATTCCATCGCATGGGGCGTGAGCTCTTTGAGCACGAAGTTGCGGATCGACTCGCGCAGCTGTTCGTGCTCGTCGGTGAAGATGAAGTGCTTGCGCTTGGCCTGGAAGTCGGGCTTCAGGACGTCGGCGGTGGCCATCTGGTTCTCCTTGTGGGTCTCTGGCACCGCTCGGGCGCCGCGTTCGAGTGAGTGCTCGCGTGTCGGCGTCGGACGCTAACGCACCCGCCCGCGAAAGTAAACAGTACGACTTCACACTTCTCATTGTGCGCGAAGCGGTTAGGATGCGCTCGATGGCCGAGGAGAAGGTTCTCTACGAGGTCGCCGGCGGCGTGGCGAGGATCACGCTGAACGAGCCCTCGACCCGCAACGCGCTCTCGCCGGAAGTGCTTGGTGGGCTGATCTCATGCTTCGAGCGCGCCCGCGAGGACGAGCTCGTGCGCGTCGTGGTGCTCGCCTCCTCACACGACACCGTCTTCTCATCCGGCGCCAACCTTGGTGGCTTTGCGGGCGACGCGTCGCTCGTGCACAAGCACTTCGGCTCCGAGCGCTTCGTGTCGCTGTTCCGTCTCATCAGCGCGCTCGGCAAGCCCACGCTGTGCGCCGCCTCCGGACACGTGCTCGCCGGCGCGCTCGGGATCGCGCTCGGGTGCGACCTGATCGTGGCCAAGGACACCGCCACGTTCGGCACGCCCGAGATCAACGTGGGCGCGTTCCCGTTCATGATCATGGCGCTCATCTACCGCAACGTGCCGCGCAAGAAGGCCAACGAGCTGCTGCTGCTCGGCGAGCGCTGGTCGGCCGCCGAAGCGCTCGACGCTGGGATCGTCAACAAGGTCGTCCCCGCCGCCGATTTCGACGCCGCGGTCGACGAGTGGGCGGGCAAGCTGGCCGCCAAGTCGCCGCTGATCATGCGCCTCGGCAAGGAAGCCATGCACCGCCAGCTCGACATGCCCTTCGATGACGCGCTCGACTACCTGCGCGCCCAGCTCACGCTCGCGCTGTCCACCGAGGACATCGTGGAGGGCGTCACCGCCTTCTTTCAGAAGCGCGAGCCGGAGTGGAAGGGCCGATGAGCGCGGGGGTTTGGGGTCTTCTGCAGGGGGTGTCGTGCGCGCGCGTGCACGCGCGCGAGGGAGCCGCACGCCAGGAGACACACCAGGATCGGGAGGACAGATGAGCATCGAGCAGACCACGTCTCTGCTGCGACCACTGGTCGAGGACCTGCACGCTCGCCGCGAGCAGATCCGGCTCGGTGGCGGCCAGGAGAAGATCGACCGCCAGCACGAGAAGGGTGCGCTCACCGCACGCGAGCGGATCGCGCTGCTCGTGGATGAGGACACGTTTACCGAGCTCGGCATTCACGGCAAGCCGCACACCTCCCAGCGGGCGATGGACGGAGTGGACGCTCCCGCCGATGGGGTCATCACCGGCTACGGCAAGGTGGACGGCCGTCTGACCGCGGTGTGCGCCTATGACTTCACCGTGATGGCCGGTTCGATGGGCATGACCGGCGAGTTCAAGGTCACGCGCCTGCGCGAGCTCGCGCTGACCAAGCGCATCCCGTTCGTGTGGTTGCTCGACTCCGCGGGCGCGCGCGTGCAGGAGGCCGCCGGCGCGATGTTCGCGGGCTCCGGGCACCTGTTCCGCGAGGAGGTGATCATGAGCGGTGTGATCCCCCAGGTGGCGGCACTGCTGGGGCCTTGCGCGGCGGGCACCGCCTATATCCCGGGCCTTGCCGACTTCGTGCCGATGGTCAAGGGTCGCGGCTCGATGGCTCTTGCCGGACCGCACCTCGTGCGGGCCGCGGTGGGGGAGGACGTCACCCAGGAGGAACTGGGCGGCTCCCGCGTTCACTGCCGTAAGTCGGGCGTGGGGGACATGGAGGTCGCCTCTGACGAGGAGTGCATCGAGCGGATCAAGCAATACCTCTCGTTCATGCCCCAGAACTGCGAGTCGCCGGCGCCGATCCGGGTGGGTGGGGCCAAATCCGACCCGATCGAGCGCGGCGATGAGGAGCTGCTTGACGTCCTGCCCGAGTCAAACCGCAAGCCCTATGACATGTACGAGGTCATCAAGCGCATCGTCGATGACGGCGAGATCTTCGACATGAAGGGCCAGTGGGCCAAGACGATCATCACCTGCTTCGCTCGCTTCGGCGGACGTCCCGCTGGGATCGTCGCCAACCAGCCCAAGCAGCTTGGCGGCATCCTCGACAACGACTCCGCCGACAAGGCCGCCCGCTTCGTCAACCTCTGCAACGCGTTCGGGATCCCGCTCGTGTTCATCCAGGACGTGCCCGGCTTCATGGTCGGCACCAAGGTCGAGGCCGCCGGCATCATCAGGCACGGCGCCAAGATGCTCTACGCGGTCGCCAACGCGACCGTCCCCAAGATCACGGTCATCACGCGCAAGGCCTACGGCGCCGGCTACTACGTGATGTGCGGGCGCGCCTATGAGCCCGACCTGATCGTGGCCTGGCCGAGCGCCGAGATCTCCGTGATGGGAGCGGAGGGAGTCGTCGAGATCGCCTTCCGCAAGGCGGTCGACGCAGCCGAGGACCCGGTGGCCAAGAAGGCCGAGCTGGTCGAGAACTTCAAAAAGATGTTCGACGTGTACATCGCCGCCGGCAACGACCTGGTCGACGACGTGATCGACCCCCGCGAGACGCGCCTCACGATCTGCCGGGGATTGGAGCTGGCCGAGGGCAAGAAGATCGAGCGGCCCTACAAGAAGTCAGGAGTGGTGCCCGTATGAGCTTTGATGATCCGGTGGTGATCACCTGCTCGATCTCGGGTGTGATCGCCAACCGTGAGCAGTGTCCTGCGATCCCCTACACGCCTGAGGAGTACGGGGAGGAGGCGCGTCGTGCGGTGGAGGAGGGCGCTTCGATGATCCACATTCATGCGCGCAAACCGGACGGCACGCCGAGCTATGAGATCGAGGACTTCAGCGCGATCACCGAGGCGATCAGGGGCGCCGTGGACGACGTGATCGTCAACTACTCCACCGGCACGGTGGGCGTGCCCGTGGCCAAGCGCATCGAGTATCTGCGCGCCTGTCGTCCTGAAGTGGCCGCTTTGAACATGGGCTCGATGAACTATGCGAAGTACTCACGCACGCGCAAAGACTTCGTCTTCAAGATGGTCTTCCAGAACCCGTTCGACGAGATCATCGAGTTGTTGCAGGCGATGAACGAGCTCGGCATCAAGCCCGAGCACGAGTGCTTCGACGTCGGGCATGTCGGCTCGCTGGCGCCGCTGGTGGACATGGGCGTCTTGAAGGCGCCTTTGCACGTGGACTGTGTGATGGGGGTGATAGGAGGGATACCGCCGACCCCGCGCAACCTCGCGGCGATGGTGGACAACATCGGCGAGGTCCCCGGGGGCGGCCATGCCAAACACCACTGGGGCGTGATCGGCATCAGCCGCGACCAATGGATGCTGATCGCCGCCGCGCTCACACTCGGCGGCTCGATCAGGGCGGGGGTCGAGGACAACCTGTACCTGCCCGACGGGACGATGGCCCGCTCCAACGGCGACCTGATCGCCCAGGCGCGCAAGATGACCGAAGACGTCGGTCGCCGCCCGGCGTCGGTCGCCGAGGCGCGCGGACTGCTCGGGATCTCCTGATGGGCTTGCCGTCCGTCTTCCCACGATCGTGGAATGCCCGATGAGCCTTCCACTCTCAGGTATCAAGGTTCTGGACCTCTCGCGTCTTTTGCCCGGTGGGTTCTGCTCGCTTTTGCTCGCCGACTTCGGCGCCGAGGTGCTGAAGGTGGAGGACACCGGCGCCGGCGACTACATCCGCTGGGCACCCCCGTATTACGAGGGCGCGCAGGACAGCGCGAAGTCGGCGATGTTCCTGTCGCTGAACCGCAACAAGCGCTCGATCCGGATCGACCTCAAGAACGAGGCGGGCCGCGAGGTGCTGCTGCGGCTCGTGCGCGAATACGACGTGGTGCTCGAGTCCTTCCGCCCGGGCGTGCTCGACCGGCTCGGCGTCGGCTATGAGCGCATGCGCCAGGAGAACCCTGGGCTCGTCTATTGCGCCATCTCGGGCTACGGCCAGACGGGACCGAAGCGCGGGGCGTCTGGCCACGACATGAACTACCTCGGCCTGATCGGACTGCTCGGTCTCTCGGGCGAGCGTGGGGGCCCGCCCGTGCAGTCCGAGGGCCAGATCGCCGACCTCGGCGGTGGCGCCCTGATGGCGGCCTTCGGGATCATGGCCGCCCTGCGCGAGCGCGATGGTTCTCCAGGCAAGCCCGGCTCGGGCAACGGTCAGTTCGTGGACGTCTCGATGGCTGACGGTGCGCTCTCGTGGCTGGCGATGGTGGCAGGACGGCACTTTGCCGACGGTGAGGTCCCCAAACGTGGCGAGCAGTTGCTGGCGGGCGCTGTGATCTGTTACCGGCCCTATGAGTGCTCCGACGGTTGGATCACACTTGGGGCCCTGGAGCCGAAGTTCTGGCAGGCCTGGTGTCGTGGCGTGGGGCGGGAGGACTTGATCGAGAAGCAGTTCGAGCGGCCGGGCACAGAGGCGCACGGTCAGGTCGAGCAGATCTTCAAGGAGCGCACCCGCTTGCAGTGGCAGCAGTTCGCCGCCGAGCATGACTGTTGCCTCGAGCCGGTGCTGGAGCTGGACGAGGCGCTGGCTTCCGAGCTGGTGCGCGAGCGCGAGATGGTCGTCACGCTCGATCAGCCAGGCGTCGAGGACGGCGTGCGCCAGCTCGGCGTGCCGGTCAAGCTCGATCGCACCCCCGCCGAGCACAACCGCCTGCCCGGCCCCGGGCTCGGCGAGCACACCGAGCAGGTGCTGCACGCTGCCGGCTACTCCGAGGAGCAGGTCGCCGAGCTGCTTGAGCAGGGAGCGGTGGCCGGCCAGAGAGCCCCTGCCAAGCAGGACTCGTTTCTGGCATGAAGGCCCAGACTCGCTGCGCCTCCGGACTCGCTTCCCACCCCCAAACCACTCCCTGCGGGTCGGGCATGTAAATGTCCAATTCCGAAGGTCACCTGCGTATGAGCGAGCTCGCGGAGCGCTCGGGAGTGAGCGCTCCCACGATCCGTCACTACATCCGCGAGGGCCTGCTCGGCGATGGCGAGGACATCAGGCGCACGAGCCGCAACATGGCCTACTACCGGCCCGAGCTGGTCGAGCGAATCCAGATCATCAAGCGCCTGCAGGAAGAGCGCTTCATGCCGCTGCGAGTGATCAAGGAGGTGCTGGAGGACAACCCCGAGCGCGTCAGTGCGCTGCTCGCGCTGGAGGACAGCATCCTCGAGCGCGCACTCGCGAGCGCAGCCCGACGCAAGGTCTCCGCCCGGGAGGTGCGCGAGCGCTATGAGATCCCCGCGAACGTGCTCGAGCGTCTGCGGGAGATCGGCGTGCTCACCCCGGATCGTGGCGGCTATGACCAGGACGATGTGAAGATCATCGAGGCGATCTCCCGCTTCCGCGCCGGGGGCTATGAGGAGGCGCTTGGCTTCACCGTGTACGACACCCTGCGCTACCGCGAGGCCCTGGGCCCGCTGGTGGAAGAGGAGGTGCGCGCGCTGCTCGACCGGCTCGTGGGCGAGGTCGAGGTGGAGCGGGCGGTCGAGATCATCGCGGCCGGCGCCGAGCCGTTGCGCGAGCTGATCGGCGCGATGCACTCCAAGCTTTTGTTGGCGGAGCTTGCTTCACAGCGCGAGCGGACCTGATCGAGAACCTGGGAAGGTCACATACGCGGCGAGCCCAACGCCTGGTCATGACCTCGCGGGGCGAGGCGGTCCACACACGCTTGCGGGTGCACAGACAAGCTAGACCGGGCGAACGCTATTCTTGGCGTATTGACTGACCAGTCAATCTATCCACGCATCGGAATGCCGAAAAGCGGCGTGGCGACGCCATGGGGTATAGGAACGCGCGCAACGGTGGAGGCTCGGTGAGGGCTGCCGCGGTTCAGCTGAACTCGGGTGCAGACGTCGAGGCGAACATCGCTCAGGCGGACTTTCATGTGCGGGCCGCTGCGGCCGACGGAGCCACACTGATCGTGCTGCCGGAGAAGTGGACCGTGATGGGCGCCGCCGCCGATCTGCGCGCCGGGGCACAGACGCTCGGAGGCAGCGCCATCGACTGGGCGCGAGCCACAGCTCGGGAGCTGCAGGTGGATCTCGTGGCCGGCTCGATCGCTGAGCGGGTGCAAGGGCGGGACAAGCTCTCCAACGCGAGCGTCCACCTTGGCCCTGACGGAGAGATTCGGGGCGTGTACCGCAAGCTGCACATGTTCGACGTGGAGATCGAGGGCAAGCAGTACCGCGAGTCCGACACCGACGAGCCGGGTGAGGAGATCGTGGTCAGCCAGCTCGGCGATGGCACGAAGCTGGGCATGTCGATTTGCTACGACCTGCGCTTCCCCGAGCTGTTCCGCGTGCTCGCTCTTCGTCGCGCACGCGTGGTCGCGCTGCCGGCGGCCTTCACGTTGCCGACCACCCGTGACCATTGGGAGCCTCTGGTGCGCGCCAGGGCAATCGAGAACCAGGTGTTCGTCGTGGCCGCCAACCAGGTGGGCGAGCATCCAGGCGGCCATCATTCGGGCGGGCATTCCCTGATCGTCGATCCGTGGGGCACGGTGCTCGCCCGCGCGGGCGACTCACCCGGGTATGCGATAGCGCAGCTCGACTTCAACCACCAGGACGAGGTCCGCAGGCGGGTGCCTTTGCTCGCCCATCGCCGGCCCCACCTGTATCACCGCCCCGAGGCGGGGAAACCCTCTGAGGACGCGGGGAAACCCTCTGAGGATGCGGGGAAGCCCTCCAGGTCGTCGGACACGGGCCCCCACGCGAAAGTGCCGTCCAGCGGGGCGCGCGGATGAGCTCGACTCGGGCCAAGGCTGTCCCCGACCGCCGTCGCGCGATCCTCGACGCCGCCGTGCGCGTGTTCGCGCGTCAGGGCTTCCATGCCTGCCGCGTCTCCGACATCGCGGACGAGGCGGGAGTCGCCTACGGGCTGCTCTATCACTACTTCCCTTCCAAGGAGGAAGTGCTGAACACGCTCTTTCTGGAGCGCTGGGGCGTGATGCTCGAGATGATCCGCGAGGTCGACCGCGAGCCTCAGCCGGTGCGTGTAAAGCTCGGCGCGATCGCCTCCTTCATCGTCGACAGCTACCGTCACGATCCCGACCTGATGAAGGTGATCATCGTCGAGGTCACGCGTGCGGCCAACTCGTTCGGGCAGACCCATCTCGGTCAGATCCGCGAGGCCTACAGACTGATCGGCGAGATAGTCACAAAGGCGCAGGACGAAGGCGTCTTCAAGCCCGACATCGACTCGGAGTTCGCCGCGATGACCTTCTACGGGGCGATCGAGCAGGTGCTGACCGGCTGGATCTTCGGCCTGCTCCCCCAGGGAGACGAGCACTTCGAGCGGGCCAAGCAGATGGTTGTGGAGACCGTCTGCGGAGGTCTCGAGCTGGCGCCGCAGGGCTCGCAGGCCTGACCTCCTGAGTCGCAGGGGCGCCTGCCTACCAGCGGGCGCGGTGGTGCTCCACGACTCCAGAGGCCTGCTCGAGCGCGACGCCGCCCGGCAGCGTGCCGCTGAACGTGCCGAACGGAGCGTGATAGTCGCTGCGGATCAGGACCATGTTCTCGCGGCGGCTGCGTGTGGCCTCGGGCGCAAAGCAAAGCGCTGAGCCCTCATCGGAGGAGATCGTGAGCAGATCGCTTGAGAAGCGCACGGGTGGCGCCTCGCTGGGGACGCCGGCGATCCACACGGCGCGCTCGCTGCCGGTCGGCGGGTCGTTGACGCCCTGCACGAGGTTGAATGCAAGCGGAGCCCCGTCGGCGCCACGACCGACACCGGCCGCCCACCACCACTCGGTCACGCGCGCGTGATAGCCGGCTGTGTCGTCGATCACCGCGAGCGCATCGATCGCAAGCGGTGGACGGGCGCCGAGAGCCAGCATGCCGTGCGCTCGCACACCTGCCTGCTTGCGTGTCCACACATACGCCTCCCCATTGGGACACGTCGCCTCGATGCCGTTTTCTTCCTCGAGCGCGATGTCGAGCATGACCGCGCTGTCGCGAATCCACAACCGGCCCGGCTCGAGCTCGAGTGCGCGGCGGCGTGGGATCGTGCGAGTGCGCTCGGTCATCTCGCCGCTCGCGCGCTCGTAGACGGCCCAGAACGTTTGATGCGCCGGCCCGACATGGACAGAAGCCGCACAGATCATGAACTGCTCGCCGAACACCCCCACGTAGCGCCAGCGCTTGAGTGGTCGGGTACGGCGAAACGTAGGCATTCGAGTCGGCGGCATGGCCGGTCGAGTCAATTTATTGCTCCGGGCTCGGCGATCCACACGCTCTCGATCCCGAGGGCATCGCACAGAATGTCGAAGTGGCGGTCATAGTGCAGCACCCCCGCGCCGCGCTCGGCGGCCGCCGCGGCTATCAGGTAATCGGCCGCCGGAAGCCGTCGCCCACCGCGCAACTCGCGTGAGACGCTGACAGCCGCTGTGCCGGCTCCGCGCGTGATGTGGGCTGCCGGCAACGCGGCGAGCGTGCGGTCGAGGTCTGCGAATGCCTCCTGATCTGGAGCGGCCGCAAACAACTCGAGCGCGACCACCGGACACACCGCGAGCAGATCGGCCTCCTCGGTTGCCAGCCACCGATTGAGCACGCATGGGTGACTCTGGCGATTCCAAGCCGAGGTGTCGAACACGAGTGGTTCGCCTGAGCCGTAGGGCTCAGCGCGAGGCATGCAGGCGCTCGGAGATGCTGAAGTCGTAGCGGTCGTCCTCGCCGGTGGCGATCCGCCGCAGGTGCTCGTGTGCTTCGCGCCGCGCGTTGCGCTCGGCACGGAACGCCTCTGCACCACGCAGTGCCAACTCGCGCACGGTGCGCGAGCGTGGCTCCGCGCCTCCGAACTCCGCCACCGCCGCCGCCAGCTCGCTGTCGAGGGTCACCTGTATGCGTGGCTTGATGGCAGGCATGGAAACAGTGTACCCCTCGACTGGTACACCTTGTAAAAGGGTCTCGATCGGCTGGCCCTTATCTCCCTATCCGACGGGCTGGACGGGGCGGGACACAGCTGATTGAGACTAGGGCTTTTGTGCCGTGACGATCAGGTTGTAGAACATCGCGGCGGGAAGCCGCGACTCCAACAGGCGGCGATCGACGCTCTGCAACGCGAGGTAGCCGCGGTAGGCGTAGTTGCGCCAGCCCCAGGGGACGTCTTCGGGGTGGGCGGTCGCCTCGAGCGTGCGGTTGGTCCAGCCGAACCAGTTGGCCAGCAGCTCCTCGCCGGTGACGCGCACGTCGGCGAAGCCGGCCTCGCGCGCGAAGCCCGACAGCTCTCCGGGGGAGAAGGCGTGCACGTCGACGAAGCCCTCGAGTGAGGCCTCCGGCGCCCCTCCGTCAGCGGGAGGAGCGGGACGCGCTCCGATCGCGCGGCGCCACAGCGGCGCGACCGTCCCCGCCGCGCGCTTTGGCACTTTCGCGAGCCGATCGCCGTAGCGCGAGGGCTCACCCGCGAACAGCACCGTGCCACCGGGTGCGAGCACGCGTGCGAACTCGCGAAACGCCTGTCCGAGATCCGGGATGTGATGGAGGATCGCGTGCCCGATCACCAGGTCGAAGCTCGCGTCCTCGAACGGCAGTCGCTCGGCGTCGGTGGGGACGGTCCTCACGTCGAGGTCCAACCGCTCGGCGTTGGCGCTCAGCGCGGCGAGCATCCCGGGGGAGATGTCGGTGCAGGTGGCCTCGCCGATCAGCCCGGCGCGCATCAGGTTGAGCGTGAAGTAGCCGGTGCCAGAGCCGATCTCCAGGGAGCGGGCGAAGCGCTCGGGGTCGCGACCGAGCGCCTTGCGCACCTTCGAGACCACTTGCGCCTCGCCGATGTCGCCGAAGTCGATGCCCCACTTCGCGTCGTAGTGATCGGCCGCCACGTCGTGGTAGCGCGTGTTGACGTCGCGGATCTCCTCCGCGTTCAGAGCAGGTGTCACGGCGGGCACAATAAGGCACCGGCACAGTCGATGCGCACTGCTGAGCCACACCTGAGCCACGTATACTCGCGCCCCGTGTCTGGCCCTTCCGCCTGTGCCCCCGAGGAGGGCACGCCTGTCCCTGCGCCGCTCTTCCAGCAGGGCAACCAGCCTGAGGGCGTGCCCCCGCTCGCGCTCACCGGCGAGCGCACGCTGCCCGACGTTCCGGAGGAGAACTACTGGTTCAGGCGCCATCTGGCTGTGTACGAGTGGATCGCGGCGCGCGTCGGTGGACTGCGCGCGATCGACATGGCCTGCGGCGAGGGCTACGGCTCGGACGTGCTCGCCGCCAGCGCGGCCAGCGTGGTCGGCGTGGACGCCAACCCCGAGGCGCACGAGCACGCGCGCCTGCGCTATCGCCGCGAGAACCTGCGCTTCGCCCGCGATCTGGTCGAGACCTTCCCCGAGCCCGCCGATGCCGTCGTGTTCCTGCAGACGATCGAGCACCTGCAGGACCCCGCCGCTGTGCTTGCCCACTTCCGCTCGCTCGTGGGGGAGACCGGCATGGTGTTCGTCTCCACGCCCAACGTGCTCACGCTCGCCCCTAAGGGCGCTGAGCGCTCTGACAATCCCTGGCACGTGCACGAGTACCGCTCGGGCGAGTTCGCCGAGCTCTGCCGTGGCACGTTCGGCGAGGTCGAGATGTACGGCCTGTTCCACGCGCGCAAGCTGCGCGCGCACGCGCTCGCTCTGAAGCTCGGCTGGGACGCGATCCACCCGCGTTTGCGTCTGACCAAGCCCTTCTACGACTGGTTCACGCCGGCGATCGCCGCAAGCGACTTCGCCCTGCGCTCGGCGGCCGAGGCCGACCTCGACAAGGCACTCGACTTCATCGCCGTTTGCCGCCCGTGACCAAGGCAGCTCCTCCCCGTCTCGTGGCTGCTCGGCCATGAGACGGTCCTCCCCGTCCGGGGAGCTGGCGATCGTCCTGCACACGCACATGCCCTACGTCGAGGGCTTCGGCACCTGGCCCTTCGGCGAGGAGTGGCTGTGGGAGGCGATCGCCGGCAGCTATCTGCCGTTGCTCGAGTTGCTGGACGAGGGCGCGCCGCTGACGCTGTCGCTCACGCCGGTGTTGTGCGACCAGCTCGAAGCGCCCGGGGTGGACGAGCGCTTCGAAGCCTTCGTCGAGCAGGTCAGGCGCCACACGCACGCCGAAGACATAGTCGGGCTGCACGAAGGTGGCCATGTCGCGCTCGCGCGCGAGCTTGAGCGCTCGTGGAGCGAGTACGAGCATGTGCTCAGACGCTTCCGTGAACGTGGGGGAGATCTGCTGGGAGCGCTCGGACGCCATGCCCAGTGGACCTCGAGCGCTACGCACGCGGTGCTGCCGCTGATCGCCACTGACGCCGGCGTGCGCGCTCAGGTGCAGACAGGCGTGGATTCCCATCGAGCCCGGTTCGGCAGTGGGTGGGGAGGTGGCTTCTGGCTGCCCGAGTGCGCCCACGCTTCCTACCTGGAGCCGCTGCTGGAGGAAGCCGGGGTGCGCGCGACGTGCGTGGAGCTCACCAACCGCTACGGCCTTGGCGCACGCGAGCATTTGCGCCCGCTGGTGGGCGAGTCGGGGGTTGTGCTCGTCCCGATCGACCGTGCCACGATCGCGCGGGTGTGGAGCGACGATGGCTACCCCGCGCACCGCAGCTATCGCGACTACCACCACCACACGATCCATCACCACAATCCGTGGGCCAACGACGGCAATCCCTATGACCACGAACTCGCCCAAGGTCTTGCCCGTGAGCATGCGAGGGAGTTCGTGGAGCATGCGATCGAGCGACT
>DATHPT010000178.1:0-5938 GCA_035483615.1 Solirubrobacteraceae bacterium
GTCCGTGAACGGTGGGCAGACCGACATTTTCGTAGATCACGTCGACCGCCAGGAGCGCCACCGCCTCGTCGAGATCCCCGCGGCGCAGGAACTCCAGGAAGCGCTCGACCACGGGCACGGGCGATGAATCGATCCCCGGGCGATCCGCAACGATTCCATTGGGTTTACTTGCCGGCTCGACCATTGGCTCAACCCTCCCCGATCTCCGCCGCCCGCCGCAGCATCTCCTCCTCGGAGATGTCCTCAACATGCGTGGCCACGTTCCAGCGGTGGCCGTAGGGATCCTCGAACTGACCGGAACGATCCCCGTAGAACTGATCCCCGACCGCTCGCAACGATTTGGCCCCAGCTCGGACAGCACGCTCGAACGCGGCGTCCGCGTCCTCGAGGTAGACGTGGATCGTCACAGGCGTGCCTCCAACCGACTTCGGGCCTTCGATATTCATCCCTGGGTTCTCGTCGGCGAGCATGATCACGGCCTCTCCGATCTCAAGCTCGGCGTGGCCGACCTTGCCGTCGGGTCCGTCCAGGCGCATGCGCTCGGTAGCACCCAACACGTCCTTGTAGAACTCGATCGCCTCGCCGGCGCCGTCGACGATCAGGTAGGGCATCACCTGCGGGTAGTTGTCGGGTATAGCCTTGGCCATCGCACTACCTCCTCAAGCGGTTTTTGCCTAGAGCTCTGACACAAGCGGGCGACGGGAATCGAACCCGCCCTAGAAGCTTGGAAGGCTTCTGTGCAACCACAACACTTCGCCCGCGAGCTTGAGGCAATCGTACCGTCCCGGGAGCCCTCTAAGGTGTGGGCGTGCGCCTCAGGGCTCTGGTTTTTCTGGTCGTGCTCACGACCGGCGACTATTTGCTGTGGAACTGGTCGATCGCGGATAGCCACGACATCGTGTCGCTGGTGGCTGGTCTGGCTCTGATCCCGCTCGCAGCGGTCAGTCTTGCCCAGTGCGCGCTCGCGGGGGGAAGGTTGATGGCGCTGCTGCTTGGACGATCATCGGCTTCCACCCGGATCGGGCAGGCTTCGCGTGGATCCAGCGCAGCCGAACGGCTGCCGCATGACCAAGCGTCGGAGCCTGCTTCCTCCTCTGGCAAGCTAGCCGCCTGAGCTTGAGCCCCCACCGATGACCGGCGGGCGACCTTCTCGCCTGCTGCCGAGCTCCACCCGCGGTCGCCTCGCATTGGCTGCGGGCGTGGTGCTTGTGATACTCGCCGGCGGAGCCTTGGCGGCCTACCTGTACGAGAAGCACCGCACCGGCAACATCTACCACCCGCAGGCCGCGTTCGTGCCACAGCCCACACCCACGCTGCCCGCGACGAAAGGCCAGGATCGCTTCGCCTGGCCGCTGTATGGCTACACCAAGAATCACACGCGCTTCTACCCGGCCGCGGCGAGCATGCGTCCCCCGTTCCGCACCGTGTGGACCCACGGTGGCAACGCGTTGCTGGAGTTTCCGCCGGTGATGTTCGGCAATCGCATCTTCCAGCTGGGCGATGACGGGGTGATCCATGCAATCGATAAGTACACGGGGATCGACCTGTGGAGCAGGCGGCTTGGCGCCCTGTCGGCCTCAACGCCCGCCGTGGCGGGCGACACGGTGTACGCGACTGTGCTCTCGCGCTCACCGGGCGCCCAGGCCGGGCGGGTGGTGGCGATGAACACGATCACCGGCCACATCCGCTGGTCGCGGAACCTGCCGAGCCGCTGCGAGTCCTCTCCCCTGCTCGACAAAGGCAGGCTTTACTTCGGCTCCCAGAACGGCACCGTGTACGCCCTGAACGCCCACAACGGGCATGTTGTGTGGACCTACCATGCGGCGGGGGCGGTGAAGGCAAGCCCGAGCCTCGCAAACGGAGTGCTGTACTTCGGTGACTACTCGGGCGAGCTGCAGGCGGTGCGCGAGAGCAACGGTCGGCGTGTGTGGGCCAGCGGCTCGGGCGGAGCCCTGCTCGGGAGCGGCACCTTCTACTCCACCCCCGCCCTCATGTACGGCCGCGTGTTCCTCGGCAACACCGACGGGCGCATCTATGCCTATGACGCCTCCACGGGCAAACTCGACTGGGCGGTGCAGACCGGCGCCTACGTGTACGCCTCCCCCGCCGTCACCAACGCTCCCGGCCTCGGCCCCACGATCTACCTCGGCTCCTATGACGGCACGTTCTATGCCCTGAACGCCCGCTCGGGGCACATCGACTGGCAGTATCACGAGGGCGGGCGCATCTCCGGCTCGGCCACCATCGTGGGACGGATCGTGTACTTCGCCGATCTCGGCACCCACCGCACCGTGGGCCTCGGAATCTCCACCGGCAGACCCGTGTTCTCGAAGGGCACCGGCTCGTTCGACCCGGTGATAACCGACGGGCACTACCTCTATCTGACCGGCAACACCGGCCTATATGCGCTGGCCCCCAAGCCGGCCGCGCCGCCCCAGAAGGCCGCCTCCTCGGTCGCCGCATCCGCTGCTGCCGGCGCTGCTGGCGCCGCCGCGAAGGTCAGCCACCGCACCCGCCGTCGAGCCCGAGCCCACGCGCGAGCGAGAAGCGCGCCGCGACATGCACGACACCGGGCCCCTGCGCACGCACGGCGGTCCATCCACCGGGCGCGGAGGCAACACAGGCGCCACCAGCGGTGACAGTCCAATAGCGGGTGTAGCGCACCCTCACCACAGACGTTCCCTGCGCGGCGAAGCGTAGCTTGAACGAGTCGTGGTCCAGGCCCACGAGCTGGCCCGGCGCTGAGGCCAAGGGCGCGGGGTCGCGCACGGCGAACACCCGCCAGTGGGCGCTTGAGAACACTTCGCGCAGATACGGCAGGCCCTTGCGGATCAGTGCGGCCTCTTCGTCGCTCGAGCCGTCAAGTCGCACATCGGGCAGCGCCACATAGGTCACCGCCTCCCGCTGCAGCCAGGCGCGGTAGGCGGCCGCAGTGAGCGTCCCACCGAAGAACAATGGGTCGTACTTGGTGTCGAGCTGACGCTCCCACCCCCTGGCGAGCGGGAACTGGGGGGCGAGCAGCGCCGCCTCCCAGTGGGAATGCGTGAACGGGACCTCCACCCGCGCGAGCGGCCCACCGTGCGTGGCGAGGAACCGCTTCAGCGGCGTGTAGTAGGCAGCGCTGGTCGAAGGGTCGCCGATCACCTCCGCGCTCTCCCGTACCGGGCCCCACACGGTCCACACCAGGATCAGCCCAAGCGCCAGCACGCTCGCCGCGAGCGGCCGTCCCGGCCTGCTGAAGCCGTGGCGTCCAAGCGCGCACAGCAGCAGCGGCCCGGCGAGCAGCACCGCATAGCGGTCGATGTTGCTGCCCATCGGGGTCGGCACGATCGCCAGCACAGTCACCCCCAGGTACACGAATCCACCCACCCGCAACATCCGCTCCTCCCGCGGCAGGGCGTACAGGAACGCGAGCGTCACCGTGAGCGTCGCGATCACCGAGCTCGCCGCGAACGGCTCCCAGCCACCCTCCGGGAACAGCGCCTGGAGCGGCGCGATCACCAGGAATGCGGGCAGCACCAGCGCAAGTCCCGCCGCCATGCGGCGCGTGACGAGCACGTGGGTGGCACCCGCAAGCGCCAGCAGCAGGCCTGCGACGGGGCTCGTGGCTGCGCACACAGCCGTGAGCACACCGGCCAGCCAGGGTCGCTCGCGCACGAACGCCAGCACCGCGAGCATCGCGAAGGAGACGCCGAGCGCGAACGTGAGCCTCCCGATCCACAGGTCGCCGGCGGCCGCCACGGCAAAGCAGGCGGCGCCCCAGCGGGCGCTCGGGCCGTACACCACGCGCGTGATCCGCTCGAAGGCGAACGTCGAGACGAGCACCGCGATCACCCCCACCAGCCGCATCCCCAGCAGCAGTGCAAGCCAGGGGAACACGAGGCTGTAGCCGGGCAGGTGGTGTCCGGCGTACCAGTTGTTGTCCCACACGGTGAACCCCGAGCTTTCGAACAGGGTCGCCCGGTAGGTCTGTGCCGCCAGGTCCGGTGAGCGTGGAGCGAGCACCAGCCACGCGGCCACCAGCACGCACACGGTTGGCAGCGCCAACCACAGCCCCCCCAGCTCCCCAGAGCGTCTGCGAGCAGTTCCGAGCAGCGCGGGCGGCTCGGTGAGTGCTTGGCTCTCCACAGCGGCCCAGTATGGCGAGCGCGGCACCCGGTACGGCGAGCGCGGTACCCGGTACGGCAAGCGCGGCACCCGGTATGACGAGCGCAGTACCCGATATGGCGAGCGCGATAGATTGGCTGGAGCCCGGCGGCTACCTCGCCGGGCTCCTGCCTACGCGAGTCGATCTCATCAGGACGAGTCGCGCTTGTGCTCCTAACAACAGGCGAGCGCGCCCGAAGTCGCGTTGCGCCGTGCGGAGCCCAGGTAGCCGATAATCAGCGCCGATGAGCGCACGACCCCGCAGGAGCAGCCGCCGGCTGCTCGCATTCGCGACGCTCCTGCTCGCCGTCCCGCTGTTCTCTGGCTGCGGCACCCAGCATCCGCCGCCACTTGAACGCAGCGCGCTCTCAGAAGCCCAGACGTTCCCCTACTACAAGCTCTACTGGGTCGGCCCGAGCTTCCTCGGCGAACCGCTCGCGGCGGTCGACGGGCTCAGGAACTACAGCGCCGGGATCGGCGACAGCGTCTACTACGGCGACTGCGTCACCGGCAAGGGGCTGCTCGGCGGCGGCGGGAACTGCCAGCTGCCGCTGCAGGTCACCACCGTGATCTACCGCCTGCACTCCAACAGCCCCTTGGGGCCACAGCGCAACGCCCAGATCAGAGGCGTGCCCGCAACGATCTATGACGAAGGCCACACGATCGAGCTCTACAGCGGCCGGCTCGCGATCGACGTGTTCTCCAACACGCCCGCCCGTGCGCTGCTTGCGGCAAACCAGCTGCTGCCGATCAACGCTCCCGGATCGGCCGCCGGCAAGCTGCCGCCGCCCGTCTACTGCCCAGGCCTGTCCGGGCCCGTGTCGGCGGAATTGCAGGGCACGCTGAGCCACCTGCCCGGCCGGCCGTGCCAGAAGACCCAGGCGGCGCTCGCCGCCGCCGAACGCCTCGCCGCGGGGCGCTAGCTTCGGCAACCAGCGCCAGGCCCCCTCGGGCCGATGCCCACTGGCTGGCCGATCGCCTCGCCGCGGGGCGCTAGCCCTGGCATCCGGCGCCGGCGCCCTCGGGCGCGATGCTCACCGGCTCGCCGATCTCACGGCGTAGGCTCAGGAACGACACCGACCCGATCAGGGCCGGAAGCCACAGCGAGATCGCGCGGTAGGTGACCACGGCGGCGACCACCATCGAGACGGGGCGCACGTGGAACAGCACGAGCATCCCGATCACGCCCCCTTCGACCGCCACCAGCCCTGCCGGGATCGGGATCGAGTTGGCCAGCTGCCCGACCAGATAGGCCATCGCGACCGCCCAGAACGCGGGCGTCGGCCCGTAGGCCGCGAGGCACACATAGAGCACGAGCGTGTCGAACAGCCAGTAGCCAAGCGCTCCGAGCAGGCGCCAGTCGCGCTCGGCGATCAGGCGCAGGGCGTCGTTCACACCATCGCTGACGGCCACGAGCGCGACGTGCATGCGTCCGCTGCGCAGCGCGCCCCGTCCCGCGAGCCGCCCGGCGAGCCCGGCGATCGCGAGGGTCGCCGCGATCGCGGCGATCGCCAGCGCCGCCGGCAACAGCGTGAGCAGCGGGTTCTGAGAGCCGGGCAGCAGGCCGAGCCACATCGGCAGGCCGATCAGGGCGGTCGCGCCCACGTTGACCGCGCTCGTCAGCACGAACATCAGCACCGAGCGCCTGGCGATCCGCTCGACCGAGACACCCTTCGTGCGCAGCACCCACGCTCCCAGCGCGATCCCGCCGATGCCGCTCACCGACACCACTGAGTTGACGCCGAGCTCCGAGAGCGCCAGGCGCCGGCTGAAGACGCGCTCCATCTTGAAC
>DATHPT010000179.1:0-6082 GCA_035483615.1 Solirubrobacteraceae bacterium
CTCAAAGAGTAGGGGCGTCGGTGTCAACACAATCTGGACGAACGCAGGGTCCCCGCATGCAGCCAGGGTTGTGATCAAACCGTTCATGGCGGGGTAGCCGTGATGCTCGAAATGATCGACGAGCTTTGCCCGCTTTGTGAATGGGCTTTGCTTCTTTAGGCGCACCACACAGGGTGGCACTCCTGGTAGATCCGTCGAGCTGTGCAAACGGCAATTGGGATAAGCGCTGCGCAGAGCCGCCTCCACCATGGGCTCAAGGCCTGACGGACACGTGATCGACAGCCACGCCCGCTCTCGCCAGTGGACCTCGAGGGCGATGGACGGCTGGCCGTCCCTCATCCTGCGCCACCAGCGTTGCAACAGACGCTTGTGGAACGTCTCGAACATGTTCACGATCGCCTCGGAGGTCGGATCGTCGCCGCGATAGGGGATCACGCACAAACGCACATACCGGCGATGACGACGAGCGTGTACACGAGAAACTGTCGTCAATAGGGCGCAAGACGCCGATGCAACCACAGCGATGATCGCGACCGCAATCGAAGTCGGGAAGTAACGCAAGAGGATCGTGCAGAGCAACAACCCCCATTTATCCGACGACCCGCTTCAAGCGGGACGATAGGCAGCTAGCGGCTCACCGAACACCACAGAGATTGGTGCACTTCCGCGGATGGAGGCGCCGGCACAGTTTAGTCGAGAGTCAGCCACCGATTCGCGCCGCCACAATCGCCACGTCGTCACGCAGGCGACCCGCCCCAGTTGACAGCGCCAGACCCTCGAGCTTCTGGACGAGCAGTTGAGGAGCTGAGCCCCCGTGATTGGCTAGCAGACCGCACAGCTCTCTGGGCGTCAATGTTCTCAACGGCGCACCGGCGTCGAGCAGGCCATCGGTATAGAGCACCAGCGTCGAGCCCTCCTGCAGCTCAACTCGGAGGTCGAGCACATTTGAGCCAGGACGCACACCCAGCATCATCCCACCCACCATCGGACAATCGACGGACCCGTCGGGCGCCAGCAGGAGCGGCGGTGGATGACCGGCTCCGGCGATCACTGCTCTTATTGGAGTGGAGGTCAGGTCAATGCGGGCGACCACGGCCGTCGCAAACCGTTGAGAGAGTGCGTGACCGAGCATCACCTCATTGACAGCCCCCAGCACCTGCGCCGGACTCGAGCGCACAAACGCAAACGCGCGAATGCTGTGCCTCACAAGGGCGGTCACCGCGGCCGCCTCAGGGCCCTTGCCGCAAACGTCCCCTACCACAAGCCAGCAGCCGGTCGGTGTGGTGAACACGTCGTAGAAGTCACCTCCCACCTCACTCTCCTCGCCGACCGGATGATAGGCCGAGGAGAGGGCCAGCCTGTCAAGCTTTGGCAGGCTCTCTGGCAACAAGCTGCGCTGCAGCGTGCGCGCCAGCTGAGTGCGAGCCGCGTACATGTTGGCGTTGTCGAGAGCCATCGCTGCACGATCCGCGAGATCGCTCATCAACGTCAGGTGCTCGGGGTCATAGTGGCGACCGTCGGCCCTATAGAAAAACGACAAAGCTCCAAGCAGTCTGCCACGAGCGATTAGCGGGATCGCGACCGCCGAGTCGTGGCCGCTGCGAGTGAAAAACTCGCCGGACTCGAGCTCTGGCGCGACCCGACCGAACGCGTCGGAAGCCGTGAGGTCATGAGCCACGACCGGCGCCCGCGAGCGAATCGCCCGAGCCACAGGATGCTCCCCTGTCAGATCGAGTGGGTGCTTGGCGCGCAAATCCTCGAGGTGCCTGACAATCTGCTCACGCTTGGCTACCGCCACCGTTTCAACGACGGTGCCGTCCTCGCGTAGAAGATCGATCGCGCACATCTCCGCGAGTATCGGCACCGCGAGATCTGCGATCGCCCACATGGTCTCACGCAGATCAAGCGAACGATCGAACACTCCGCCGGCAGCAGCCAGCAACTCTCTTGCCTCTCCTGCTCTACGACGCTTGCTCGGCCCCTTCCACAACACCGACGCTCACCCCCGATCCCAGAGCATGCTCTGCTCTCTCAAGGTAGAGCAATCGACATCTGTCCCCATCTCATTAGCGCGGGGCGCGCTCGCTTCTGTCCAATGGGATGAGGCAAGAATCTCACCCGTGACCCGCATCCAAGTGCGGGAGGCTCACATCGGCCTGGTGGCGCGCTCAACCCGCTCTCCGCGTTCTGTCAGGCGCCATTCGTTTGGGGCGCCCTTCGACTGCGCCTGATCGACGTTTTCAATCAGATCCAGGCGCTCGAGACGGGAGAGCAGCTTTGAGATCTGGCCCTGGTCGGCTATGCCTGCCCCATCTGCGACTTCGCGGTTGCTCGCTCCCGGATGCTCTCTGATGGCTGTGAGCACACGCACCGTTCGATAGGTGAGGCGCATGTCCAGCCCGGCCATCGGGTCCTTGCCGACGCCAGGCTCGGCCTTCCCACGCCGACGCACGGCCGGTGCCGGGCGTGACAGTTCGCGACTGGCCGCTCGCACGCCCAGGTACGGCAGCACGATCATGCTCATCAGCGATCCGTGCAATCCGATGTATGGCTTGGAGCTGCGTTCGAGCAGGCGGGTGTGAACCACCGCGAACACTGCGCCGATCACCCCTTCGGCAGTGACGCTCGGCGGCTCACGCGTGACGGTCGCGGCCGTACGCCCTTGATCTATCACCTTGCGCAACTGCACGAGTACGCGAGCGCGCTCTTCGAGTACGCGCGTACCGCCTCCGAGCGCATCCACAACACACAGTCGCGCAAGCTCGGGCTCCTCATCGATGAAGACCAGCAGCGCCGCAAGCCCGGCGCGCACACCCTCACGCCATGACGATTCCTGCTCGAATGCCTCGACCACTCTCGCTCTCATCTGCTCGAGCGTCCGTTCGAATACGGCCAGGAAACAGTCCTCGCGATCGACGAACAGGTCATAGAACGTCTTGCGAGACACTTTCGCACGGCTGATCACCTGCGCCACGGTCAGACGTGCGTAGCCGTTCTCCTCGATCGCCTCGACCGCCGCGCTGAGCATTCGAGCACGCTGGATCTCGGTTACGTGGCCACGCGGCAACCCGTCGTGTCCGGGGCGCAACGCCGGCGCCTTGGAGCGCGTCTGATTGATTGAAGCCATGTTTCCCTGCCTGGTCGGTGCTATCAACGTTGACCCGAGTTCCGCGGCCCTTGGGCACGGCGCCCGGCCGCAAGCGTCACGCACTCCGCAGACCATCTACGGGTCGTGCGCTACGCCCACAGAGGTTCACGGGTTCGCACGCTCAAGTCGAGCCGTGTCTCCTACTCGTTCCTCGGTAACCGCCAACCTTCGCGAAATCGCCAGTCGCGCCGCCAATCCTGCCCACTTGGACCTTCAGCGGTGAATCTGACGATCTGTCGCCTCCGCCGCAACCATGCGGCAGCCGAACCCTTGCGAAGCCCATAACAACGGGCCTTTAGCTCGCATGAAATGTCTCTGACCGGTCTCACCGGGTCCGGGGTCTCCTACTCCGAAGTAGGTTCCTGACGCAGAACCCAGCGTAACTATGGTGTATCGACCGGCGGCAGGTGCAGAGCGCACCCAGCGTCGAGGTGACCGCTATCGCGCCTGCGGGCGATGCGCGGACTTGACTTTGCGAGTGATGCACCCAGTCACTTCGACCTTCGCGGTCTGACGAACGATCGCCCCGTTGTGGGCTGCCAGTTCGGTCGGCATTGGCAAGCTGGCGGGCGCGCGTTGACGCGCTTGGACAGTACGGCTTGTGGTACGCCCATGCACCCGTTCGGCGATCTTGCGCTTGACCGTGATCACTCTGCGTAGATTGCAGAGCGATGTGTCGGCATCTAGGAGCGAGTGTGGGCCTCGTGGCAAGTACAGCTCGAGGCTGTTGAGCGGAATGTCTGGAATCGCATTGAAGGCGACGCTCGCGACCCCGGCTTTGTTGATGTTTGTCGAACCAACAAGGTCGAGCCTCAAACCGTCGCCCTGCAATACCAGAGCCGGAGACGGGAAGGCATTGCGGCCATGCGCAACGAAGTAGACAGGCCCGATCAATCCGGTCGACAGCAGTGGGGTTTGTGCTACCACGATCCCTACGATCGACGCGCTTGGGCACTGAGCAGCATCTAGATTGAATGTGGTTTCCGCGCACGCGCTCTGAAGCGTCGTGAGCCTTGACGGTAGATGCGTTGGCAGGTCAACCTTGATCCGCGCCAAGTTCGCGTAGGTGCCCTGTTCAGCTTTGGGAAATGCGATTCGTACGTCGAGACTGGCTCCGATTGAGAGGCTTGTGCGGGCGGTTGTAGACGCGGCTATCTTGGGCTTGAAGACGAGGCCCTTACAACCTCTAAGCGCGAACTGACTGGAGGCTCCCACGCTCACTGCTTGGGCGCCCGCGATCGTAGCGGTGATTTGCTTGCCGTCGCAGCTCGTCGGGTTAAAGACGAAGTGCGGCCTGTCGAGGGTCACGCTGAGGCCCCGGACGTACAGCGGGATCCCGAGCACGATTTGCGGCAGCTGATCGCTTGTGATCGTGAGGGCGGCGGTCCTCGGGTCGATGTTAATTCGTGCGCGCATGACCAGACGCCCGAGGTCTAGCGGCCCCGCCACTGCGTCGGTGATTATGGCAAGCCCGAACGGGGCACCCTCATATGGTCCCGTCAGGTACACATTGCCCTGCATGCGGAGCGGCTGGGAGCCCGCGCCTACCGACACCTGTGAGCCGCCTACACGCGAGGCTTCGGGACAGTCCCCAATACTCGCAAGCGATTCGGGGCACAGTGGGACGCTCGAGAGCATTGCCGAGAGACCAAGCGGAGCGTGGACCTGTATCCCAACGAGGTTCTGTTCACCATCCTTTCGAGTCACCGTGAAAGCAAATGGACTAAAAGCTCCTGCTGTCGCGCTGATGCTGCCGGCAAGGAACCCCGGGTCGAACGGTCGTTGGTTCGCGCACCCTTCCACGTTAAAATAGGAGGACGGCGAGGCATCCAGCGTATACGGGGCGCTCCACGGCTTCAGGTCGGAGGTCGTTGTCGCCGGCCCGCACGTCGTGGGGTTGGTGAGCAGGCCATGGTCGCCGCCGAGGAGGTGCAGACTCAATTCGCTGAGAGGTAGCTGCGGGCTTTCGAGGAGCCGCACCGTGAGCTGACCCGTGGCCGGGTTGGCCTGAATTGTCGCGGCGAGCTTGAGCAGCACGCCCCCATTGGCGTTCGGGCCTGCTCCGAGTTCCACATACAGCCGGTAGAGGTTGCCATCGATGGCATCTTGTTCGGTGCAAGCTCCTTGTCCGGGTCCGCCGCACCCAGGGGCGGCTATGTACACGCGGCCTTCGATCGGACTATCGAGGAGGGGCGTGGTCGCCTCAGCAGAGCCGACGACCGACTCGCTGGGGCAATGCCCCGGCGCGAGCAACGGTTCTTCGGGACCGAGTCCTTGTGGAGGAACTTCTTCGCCTGGTCCAACTTCTCCCGGCTTGAGTGGTTCGCCGCTCGAGTTCAAGCCCGTCGGAATGTTGATCCCCGCGGGGCCAGTCGCGTCGCACCCCTGCAGCCCATTTGCGACTCCCGGGTTGATCACCAAGCCTTGCGGCAGTGTCACAGTCGCGTCTCGTAGCTCGGGGGCAGCCACGATCGTCCTCTCAAACTGAGGAATCTTGATGGTCACATCAATCCCGTCCGGCGTTTCCGGACTAGTCGTTTCAGGTCTGACCAAAACTTCGGGGGAAAATGGAGAGCGTTCGCAATACGCCATCTGTGGCAGCGCGGACTTTGCCTGTATGTACTGCGAAGGTTGCTCCCAAGAATCAGCCCAAGCTGCGGTCGTCGGCGGTTCGTCGGAGCAGGTGCTCGGCATCGTCAGGAAGGGCACGGCTTCTACCCCACTGGAGAGACCTCCTCCTTGGGAACAGTTCGTTCCTTGCCCGATTCCACCGAGGCAGGAGAGGCCACGTTGGGGATCGTGGGCGGAAGCGGCTGGTACCCCCCAAAGAGTTGTTTCCAGGCTGGACAGGCGCAGCGCGGGAAGCCCTTCTGCCTGAAGAATACCCGAGAGATTCAGGACCGGCAATCCACTCCCAACGATCGCGAGCGTGTA
>DATHPT010000180.1:0-10142 GCA_035483615.1 Solirubrobacteraceae bacterium
CGAAGAATCCGAAGAAGGCCAGGGCAAAGGCAAAGACAGGAGCGAAGGCGAAGGCATCGGCGCAGCGGGCCCCGGCGGCGCAAGCGCAGGAGGCGGCCAGTGAGCGAGCTGGAGATCGCCGGGCGCTATCAGGTCCAGGGCAGGCTCGGCTTCGGTGGCATGTCCACCGTGCACCTCGGGTTCGACAAGCGTCTCGAGCGGCGTGTGGCGATCAAGCTGCTGGCCGAGCACCTTGCCGAGGACCCGACGTTCGTGTCGCGATTTCAGCGCGAGGCCCAAGCGGCCGCCCGCCTGATTCACCCCAACATCGTGCAGGTGTTCGACTCCGGCCAGGACGAGCGCACCGGGCAGTATTTCATCGTGATGGAGTACATCGAGGGATCTTCCTGCGCGGAGATCCTGCGTGACGACGGCTGGGTGGAGGTGGACGAGGCCGTCGCGATCATCGAACAGGCCTGCGAGGGGCTGCACTACGCGCACCGCCACGGGGTGGTGCACCGTGACGTGAAGCCGGGCAACCTGTTGCGCTCCCGCGACGGCGAGGTCAAGCTCGCCGACTTCGGCATCGCGAAGGCCACCGAGCAGTCGAGCATCACCCAGGTCGGCTCGGTGCTCGGCACCGCCGCCTACCTCGCACCCGAGCAGGCACGCGGAGAGGAGGCCGGCCCGCGCGCCGATCTGTATGCGCTCGGCGTGGTCACCTACCAGATGATCTCCGGGCGCCTTCCCTATGAGGCCGCCTCGCTCACCGAGCTGGCGCTCAAACAGCAGCAGGAAGAGCCGGCGATGCTGGACTCGCTCGTGGCGGCGGTCACCCCCGAGCTCTCCGAGGCCGTGGCGCTGGCGCTGGCGCTGGATCCACGCGATCGCTATGAGAGCGCACGCGAGATGGGCCGCGCCATCAACGACGGTGCCCACGGCATCTCCCCGGCCCAGCCGCGCTCCGCTTCGCGCGCCGCTCCACACGCGACCGAGGCCACCAGTGTGCTCGCAGGCGCCACCCGCGCCCAGGGATCCTCCGACAGGCGCGGAGCGGTGGCCCCGCGCCAACCCCGCCGGGGCCCTGCGCGCGCCGCTGCTCCCGTGCAGGCAGCGGCGGCGCCCGCCCGACGCCGCTCTGGCGCCCGACGGCTGATGATCGGCTTGCTCGCGCTGCTCGCGCTCGCCGGCGCGATCGCCGTGATCGTCGTCCTGAGCGCGCCGGCGCCCACCAAGATCACGCTGCGCAACGTCGTCTACAACGACGCCCAGGAATCCGCGGAAGCGCTGAAGCAGCTCGTCAACGAAAACATGAAGTAGCGTCACTCGCCTCGCAGGCCGGCCGCGACCTCGGACAGCCGTCCGTCGAGGATTCCCTGGCGCAGCTCACCCATCAGCCGTGCCAGGAACGCGAGGTTGTGCTCGGTCAACAGTCGCATCCCGGTCAGCTCGCGGGAGCGGACCAGGTAGGAGAGGTAGGCGCGCGAGAGCCCACGCGTGCAGGCATGGCAGGCGCAACCCTCCACCAGCGTCTCCTCGGAGGTGCGCCACACGCTTTTGGTGAGGTCCACCCGCCAGCGATTGCCCGGATCGTGGACCAGGGCCGTGCCGTGGCGTCCCAGGCGGGTGGGCATGGCGCAGTCGAACGTGTCGATCCCAAGCTCGACACCGCGGATCAGGTCGTCCACGTCCCCGATCCCGAGCAGGTGCCGCGGCAGGCGCTCGCGCTCGCCGCCGAGCTCGGCGACGGCGTAGCCGACGACCTCGTACATCTGCGCCTTCTCGGCGCCGAGCGAACCTCCGATCGCCACACCGTCGCATCCGCTGTCGGCCACCGCGCGGCTGGAGGCCCGGCGCATGTCCTCATAGACCCCGCCCTGCACGATCCCATAGACGAGCTGGCCGGCGGGGCCGTGCTCTGCATGCCAGCCCAGGCAGCGCTCCAGCCAGCGGTGGGTGCGCTCGGTGGAGCGCTCGGTGTAGGCGCGATCGACGTGGAAGGGGGTGCACTCGTCGAACACCAGAGCGATATCCGAGCGAAGCGAGGCCTGCACCGCCATCGAGCCCTCCGGCGAGAGGAAGCGCTCGACGCCGTCCACATAGGAGCGAAAGCGCACCCCCTGCTCCTCGATCGAGAGGATCGCACCCTCACGGCTGCTGCTCTGCTCCTCGCGGCCGCTCCCCTGCTTCTGGCGGCCGCTTCCTTGCCCCTGACTGCCGCTCCCCTGATCCTGGCGGCCGCATCCTTGCCCCTGACCGCCGCTCCCCTGCCCCTGTCGGGTGCGGGACGGGCGGGCCTTGATCTCATCCGCGACCGTGCCATGACCCATCGAGAACACCTGGAAGCCGCCCGAGTCGGTGACGATCGGCCCGTCCCAATCCATGAAGCCGTGCAGCCCGCCGAAGCGCTCGACCAGCTCGGCGCCCGGGTTGAGCATCAGGTGGAAAGTGTTGCCGAGCACCATGTCATAGCCAAGCGCCCTGACCTCTCCTGGCAGGAGCCCTTTGATCGTGGCCTTGGTTGCCAGCGGCACGAATGCGGGTGTGCGAACATCGCCGTGCACGGTGCCCAACCGTCCGGCACGGGCATTCGTGGCGCCGTCGCGCGCTTCGATAGTCAAGGCCACCAACGCGGCATCCTAGAAGCCGTCCGCCCGGACCACCTCCGTGCCTGGGCACGGCTGGATCACAGTGACAGCGCTTGCTTCCATCATCGACTTCGGCCACACCGGCTATCTACTGCTGTTCGTGGCGGTGATGGCTGAGTCGGGCGGGGTGCCGGTGCCCGGCGAGACGACGCTGATCGGGGCGAGCGTGCTGGCCAGCCAGGGCACCCTCCAGATCGAGCTGGTGATCCCGATCGCGGCGGCTGCGGCGATCATCGGGGACAACATCGGCTACCAGATAGGGCGCAAGGGCGGGCGCTGGGTTCTCGAGCGCCCGGGAGCGTTCCACCGCCAGCGCCTGCAGGTGCTCACCACTGGAGAACCGTTCTTTGAACGGCACGGCCCGAAGGCGGTGTTCTTCGGTCGTTTCGTGCTCGGGCTGCGCGTGTGGGCCTCATGGCTGGCCGGCGCCACGCACATGCCCTGGCGCTCGTTCTTCCTGTGGAACGCACTGGGCGGGATCTGCTGGGCGACGGCGATCGGCCTGCTCGCCTATTTCGTCGGGCACGCCGCCGGCAACGCCATCCAGATCTTCGGGCTGTTCGGGCTCTTTGCGGTGCTGGTCGTGCTCGGAGGCCTCGCGATCGCCCACTTCCGGCACAGGCGGCACGCCGGCGCCTCCGCGGAGGCCAGTGGCGAGGACCCGCCCGGGTCGCCCTAGACGACTGCTGCGCCCTGCTGAACAGGGATGTCGCTGTGGGGGGGAGCCGGCTTGGCCGAGGCGCCACAGCAGCCGGCTGTGACCCGATCCCACATCTTGCCAAGCGTCTCGAGCTCGTGCTCGGAGAAGTGCGAGAGGAAGTGCTCGCGCACCACCGCGCGGTGGGTGCCGCGCGCGGCGGACAGTCGCTCGCGGCCCTGTTCGGTGAGACAGGCATAGGCGCCGCGGGCGTCGTGTTCGCAGGTGCAGCGTCCAAGCAGCTCATCGCGCTCGAGACGATCCACCAGACGAGTGAGACCGCTGCGCGAGAGCTGGGCCTGCTCGGCGAGATCGCACATCCTCATACGACCGGCGGGAGCGTCTACGAGGTGCTGAAGCACCTCGTAGGAGCTGAGCTGCAATCCGTGCTCGCGCTCCAGGCGGCTCTCCAGGCGCTTGGCGAGCGAGGCATGAGCCCGCAACAGACCGCGCCAGGCGCGCAGCTCGGCTTCGCTGAGGCCATCCTCCCCGAGGCTCTGCTCCTCTCCCGGGGCGAGCTTCAGAACGGTCGCTGTGGCTGTTGCGGTTGACATGATGGCAATCGACACTAGCTGCGTGCTGAACCGAACATAGCAGTGTCGGAGGTGAGAATCCCTGTCAACCGCCGTGGATCGGTCTCTCAGATCAGCTCTTGGTGGCCGTCCAGGCCCACCACATCATCAATGGTTGCAGAGGCAGCCGAGCGTAGAGCGCCCAGCGCGGGATCTTGCGGAAGTCCTCGGGCTTGCGGGCCATGTAGAGGTTCGCCGGAAACACCGCAGCCAGCAGCGCGATCAGGCCGAATCCGGCCGAGCGACGCGTCCATGGCAGCAGCACCCCGAGGCCGCCCGCCAGCTCCGCGACGCCGCTCACCGCGACGACGCTCTGCGCCTGACCCTTCAGGCTCGGGGGCACGATCCGTTCGTAGTGGTGCGGCGAGGCGAAATGGTTGATGCCGGCGGCGATGAAGGTGATGCCGAGCAGCAACCTCGATCGTTTCCCACTGGCGCCTGTCTCGGCGATCGGGCTGTCTGTGTCGGTGTCCATCGTCTCTCCTGGTTAGGGCATCACGCGGCTGGGACTCGGTCCTCGATCAGCGATCTTCCGGTCATCTGCGGCGGCTGGGAGATCGCGAGCAGATCGAGCACCGTGGGTGCGACGTCCGCGAGGATACCGCCCTGGGCGCGCAGCCTGAGGTCGGGCGCCGTCACGATCAGCGGCACCGGATTGAGCGAGTGGGCCGTGTTGGGGCTGCCGTCAGGCTCGAGCATGTGGTCTGCGTTGCCGTGGTCGGCGGTCACCACGCAGACGCCGCCGCTCTCCCGCACCGCCCGCAGCACGACCCCAAGGCACTCGTCGACCGTCTCTATCGCAGCCACCGCGGCGGCGATCACACCGGTGTGGCCCACCATGTCTGCGTTGGCGAAGTTGATGACCCCGAATCGATACCCGCTCTCGCCGGCCGTGCCCTCGTCATCCTTGCCGACGACGCCACCCTGGCCAACAACGCCGCCCGAACCAGCCCCGCCCCCCTCGCCGGCGGCGCCACCCCCGCAGCCCTCGCCCCACGCGGCGACGAACGCGGCGGCGGCCTCGCGGGCGCTCATCTGGGGCTTGTGGTCGTAGGTGGGCACGTCGCGCGGCGAGGCCACGAGCTCGCGGCGCTCTCCCTCACACGGGGTCTCCTCGCCGCCGTTGAAGAAGTAGGTGACGTGCGGATACTTCTCGGTCTCGGCCACGTGAAGCTGGCGGGCGCCGCTGCGGGCGATCACCTCCGACAGGGTGACCTCGGGACGCTCCGGCGCGAAAGCCACCGGATAGGGCCAGCCCTCCTCGTATTCGGTGAGCGTCGCCAGCCGGCTGACCGGCACGGCTCCCCCGCGACCCTCCCAGCCGGGAAGCTGCTCGGAGGCCTGCTCGCCGAAACCAGGCTCGGCCAGGGCCCTGACGATCTCACGCATGCGGTCGGGGCGAAAGTTGAAGCACACCACGCTGTCGCCTGGCCTGATGCGAGCGTCCTCACCAACGAGGGTGGGCTCGATGAACTCGTCGGTCTCCCCCCGCTCATAGGCCTCGCGCACCGCCTGCTCGCCTGTCTGGGCGCGATACGGGCCACGGCCATGGAGGAGCAGGTCGTAGGCGCGCTGGATGCGATCCCAGCGACGGTCGCGGTCCATCGCCCAGTAGCGCCCCACGACCGAGCCGACGCGCGCCCCGGCGGTGCGGTCGAGCTGTGAGAGATAGCCGGCGCCCGCGTGGGGCAGCGTGTCGCGACCGTCGGTGAAGGCGTGCACGATCACCTCCGCCGCCGGCGCGATCTCACCGGCCAGCGCGATCAGCGCGCGCAGGTGCTCGAGCGAGGAGTGGACCCCGCCGTCGGAGACGAGCCCCAGCAGGTGGACGCGTGGAGGCAGACCGACAGGGCCGGATGGCGACGGTGGCACGACCCCCGATCCCCCTCCATACCCGGCATCTGAGCCTCCGGACGCTCCGGCAGACGCAGCGTCCGCGAAGGCCGCGCGCAGCACCCCGTTGCGGGCGAGCGTCCCGTCGGCGATCGCCTCGTCGATGCGGACGAGATCCTGCTTGACGATCGCCCCGGCTCCGAGGTTGAGGTGGCCGACCTCGGAGTTGCCCATCTGCCCTTCCGGCAGCCCCACCGCGACGCCCCAGGCGGTCAGGGTGGTGTGCGGACAGGTGGCCCACAGCTCGTCGAAGACCGGCGTGCGGGCAAGCGAGACGGCGTTGCCGGGACCCGCCGGCGCCAGGCCCCAACCGTCGAGCACCACCAGACAGACGCTGCGAGCCGGCGCCGCTCGCGAGTCCGCCGCCGCGGTCATCGCTGGGCGGCGGCCACGATCTCGGAGAATGAGGCCGCGTCGAGCGAGGCGCCGCCGACGAGCGCGCCGTCCACGTCTGGCAGCCCAAGCAGCTCGGCGGCGTTCTCCGGCTTGACCGAGCCGCCGTAGAGGATCCGAACACGCTCGGCCGCCTCGGGCGAGCGTCCCCCGACAAGCGCCCGCACGAACGCGATCGCATCCTGGGCCTGCTCGGGCGTGGCCACCCGCCCGGTGCCGATCGCCCAGATCGGCTCGTAGGCGATCACCACGTCGGCAAGGCGCTCCTCGGGAACGCCGGCAAGGTCCTCACCGATCTGGTGGCGCAGCTTGCGCTCGGTGTCGCCCTCGTCGCGCTCGGCCTCGGTCTCCCCCACGCACAGGATCGGCGCGAGCCCGGCGGCGAACGCCGCTGGGATCTTCAGCGCGAGCGCCTTGTCGGTCTCCCCGAACAGCTCTCTGCGCTCGGAGTGGCCGAGCACCACCCCGCCCACGTCCAGCTCGGACAGCATCGACGCGGACACCTCTCCGGTGAACGCACCCTCGGCCTCCTGGTGCATGTTCTGCGCGTACACCTCCACCCGCGAGCCGCGGGCGCTGTCCACCATCGCACGCAGGTCGGTGAACGGGACGCAGATCGAGATGTCCACGCCGCTGATCGAGGACACGCGCGGAAGCAGCGCCTGGATGTACTCCTCGGCCTGGGCCTCGGTCTTGTGCATCTTCCAGTTGCCGGCGATCATCGGGGTGCGGTCGGGGGTCATCACGCGACCCCCGCGCCGTCGAGCGCATGGACCCCGGGGAGCGTGCGACCCTCGACGAGCTCGAGCGTGGCGCCACCGCCGGTGGAGAGGTGGTTGACGGTCCCCTCAAGCCCAAAGCGGGCGAGCGCCGCGGCCGAGTCGCCGCCACCCACCACCGTCACACCGGGAGCACCGGCCACCGCCTCCGCCACCGCCCGGGTGCCGGCGGCGAACGGCTCCAGCTCGAAAGCCCCCATCGGCCCGTTCCAGAAGACGGTTCCGGCGAGCGACACCTCGCTCGCATAGCGCGCGGCCGTGGCGGGCCCGATGTCGAGCCCCATCCACGCCTCGGGCACCTCCAGGCCATCCAGCACGCAGTGCTTGGCGCTCTCTGACAGCTCCTCGCCAATCACCAGGTCGTTGGGCAGCTCCAGACGCGCGTGCCCGGGGAGCGCGGCCTGCGCGAGCACGCGACGAGCGTGCTCGACGTCATCTGCGTCACACAGCGACCTGCCGACCGCATGACCCTGGGCTGCCAGGAACGGGAAGCACATCGCCCCACCGATGATCACCGCGTCGGCGAGCGTCAGGAAGCGGTCGATCACCCCGATCTTGTCGGCCACCTTGGCGCCGCCGATCACCGCCACCAGCGGGCGCTCGGGGCTCTCGAGGATGCCGCCGAGCGTGTTGACCTCGCGTTCGAGCAGGCGCCCGGCTGCCGAGGGGAGCAGGTGGGCCACTCCCTCCGTGCTCGCGTGAGCGCGGTGGGCGGCGCCGAAGGCGTCGTTCACATAGATCTCGCCGAGCTCCGCGAGGGCACGTGCGAGCTCGGGGTCGTTGGAGGTCTCACCGGGCATGAAGCGCACGTTCTCGAGCACCAGGATCTCGCCGTCCTTCAGCTCTTCGGTCAGCCTCCGCACATCTGTGCCCACCACCTTGGGAGCAAGCGTCACGTGGGCGCCGGTGAGCTCGCGCAGGCGCTCCACCACGGGGGCAAGCGACAGGTCCGCCTCGGGCCGGCCCTCGGGGCGCCCGAGATGGGAGACGAGCACCAGCCGCGCTCCCCGCTCGCGGAGCTCCTGGATCGTCGGCAGCGCCTGCACGATGCGCGTGTCGTCGGCCACCGCCCAGGCGCCGTCCTCGTCGGTCCTCATCGGCACGTTGAAGTCGACGCGCACGAGCACGCGCTTGCCGTGCACGTCGAGTTGGTCGAGGCTTCTCATCGCTCCACGGACCTCATCGTCGTGGGGATGCCCGTTTCTTTAGCGACCGTCACCATCCGTGGCGCGCGGAAGGAGCAGCGGCTGGCGAGCGCGCTCACAGGACCCTTTGCACGAGGTCGACGATCCGGTTGGAGTAGCCCCACTCGTTGTCATACCAGGCCACCACCTTCACCATCGTGCCATCGATCACCGACGTGAGCTGAGAATCGACGATCGAGGAGTACGGGGAGCTGACGATGTCGCTCGAAACGATCGGGTCCTCGGTGTAGGCCATGATGCCCTCCAGCGGCCCGCTCTTGGTGGCCGCCAGCAACGCCGCGTTGACCTCCTCGACACTCGTGGGACGGGCGCACTCGACGGTCAGGTCCACGACCGAGCCTGTCGGCACCGGGGCCCGTACGGCAAAGCCGTGCAGCTTGCCCTGCAGCTCCGGCACCACGAGCCCGATCGCCTTGGCGGCGCCCGTGGAGGCCGGGATCAGGTTGATCGCTGCCGCGCGGGCGCGGCGCAGGTCTTTGTGGGGCAGGTCCTGCAGCCGCTGATCGGCGGTGTAGGCGTGAATCGTGGTCATCAAACCGTGCTTGATGCCCACCGTGTCGAGCAGCACCTTCGCCACCGGCGCCAGGCAGTTGGTGGTGCAGGACGCGTTGGAGATCACATCCTGGGTCTCGCGGTCATAGGCCTCGTCGAAGTTGACCCCGAGCACGACGGTCACATCGGGATCGGTGGCGGGCGCGCTGATCACCACCTTCCTGGCGCCGCCCGCGAGGTGCTTGGCGGCGCTGTCGCGGTCGGTGAACAGGCCGGTGGACTCGATCACAACGTCCGCTCCGAGTGAGCCCCATGGCAGCGCGGCGGGGTCGCGCTCGGCAAGCACCCGCAGCTCGCGTCCATCAACGAGAATCGTCTGCTCGTCGCGCACGGAGACCTCGCCCGGGTAGGGCCCGAGGATCGAGTCGTACTTGAGCAGGTGCGCCAGCGTGTGGCAGTCGGTCAGGTCGTTGACGGCGACCCACTCGATCTCCTGTGCGTCCCCCCGAGCCATTGCGGCGCGGAATACGTTCCGGCCGATGCGACCGAATCCGTTGATCCCCACGCGTACGGGCATTCACAGCCTCCTAAGAAAACGAAGAGGCGACCCAGCTTGTCCGGCCCGCGGACCGGCTGCGTCGAACCTCTGTATGAAAAATGAAGATGCCGGGCCCCGGAAGCGTCTCCGTTGCCCGGCGTGGGGTGAAAAGGCTATCAGCGGCCCTTTTGAGCGGCTTATCGGCCCTATGAGTCGCGCGAGCGCTTGTCGATGTCGCGATGGGCGACAGCCACGGTCAGCTCGTCGTGGTCGCGGTAGCGGGCGGCCAGGTGCTCGGCGATCGCCACCGAGCGATGGCGCCCGCCGGTGCAGCCGATCGCGATCACCAGATGCGCCTTGCCCTCGGCGACATACTCGGGCAACAGGAAGTCAAGCAGCGCGTGCAGGCGCACGTAGAGCTCGTCGAGCCGGCCGTCGCGGCCTATGTAGCGCACCACCCGCTCGTCGTGACCGGTCAGCTCGCGCAGGTCGTGCTCGTAATGGGGGTTGGGCAGGAAGCGCACGTCGAACGCAAGGTCCTCCTCGCGGGGAGGCCCGTGCTTGAAGCCGAAGCTCATGAACGTGAGCGCCAGGCGTCCCACGTTCTGGCGGGGCAGCAGATCGTCGGCGATGCGGCTGCGCAGCATCGCGGCGGACATGCCGGTCGTGTCGATCACAAGGTCGGCCCGCGAGCGCAGCGGCTCCAAGAGGGCGCGCTCGGAGGTCACGCCGGCGACGACGCTGCCCTGCGGCGCGAGCGGGTGACGGCGGCGGGTCTCCTTGTAGCGCGTGGAGAGCGTCTGCTCGGCGGCCTCCAGGAACAGCACGTGATGGGTGATGCCAAGCGCCTGCAGGTCTTCGATCACGGCTGTAAGCGCCTCGAAGTAGACACCGCCACGCACGTCGGAGACAACGGCGGCCCGCTCGACCTTGGAGCCCTCGTGCA
>DATHPT010000181.1:0-7025 GCA_035483615.1 Solirubrobacteraceae bacterium
CCACAAATGCTCGCGTTCGGCGATTTCCCCCCCGAGCCTCTCAACGCCCACCGGCGGCCTGCACGCCGCGCCGGCGCGGACCCGCTCGGCCTCCGCCGGCCACGCTCCGATTAGCAGGACCAAGACACCACCGCCGAAAACCATCGCCACACCCAGCAGAGCAGACGACACGATCACGGCCGCGACGCAGCCAAGCGCGCCCAACACGATCCCGCAACGCACAAACAGCAAGATCATCCCAGCACGCAAGAGCTTACGTGATCTCATTTCCACACCCCCAAACGAAAACCCGATGATGAATCCGTACATGATGCAGGCGTCCAAGTACAGAGGCGTCACCGCGCCATCGAATCCGTAGTTACGCGACCAACCCGGCCGGGCAACGCAACCAGCCGCCTCCCAAACGCGAGCGATACGTTCGCGATCACACTAGCGTGCGTGAGTCTCAGCCCGCGGCTCGACCGTGAACGAGCGGGGTGTTCATTTGAGCGATGGGCAGCCGATCGCTCTGACCTCTCGGAGGCTGTGATGGCCTCATAGGCCCGACGCTGACGTCAGGACCGAGTTCGCTCGGCGGATGACCGTTGCGTTCGTACGGCCGGGGTTCGCTGCGCAAGACATCGCGCACCACAACTGAGACGACGTCCGACGTGGCGCTCGCGCTTGCGAACTGAAGGCCCGGATGTCCGGTGGTCGATCGCCTACTGCGACCGCTCTAGGACCGTCGCTGACACTCCCCGAGAGCAGCAGCCTCGCCGAGAAGTGCCGCCCCGGCGACAGAGGAGAAGTCTCGCTAGCGAGCACAGCCAACTCCAGGTCCGGCCACCAATCCCAGATCCGGCCAGCTCGCTGACGGAGGGATATGCTCCGAGCGTTAGGGCGGTCGGTTCGGAGGAGGGATAGTTGATGGCGATCACGGGTGCTGGTGCCAAGGAGGCGGTGGGCCCGCCCCGGTCAGACGACGGCCGGTTGGCGCGAGGGGTTCTCAACGACTGGGATATCGCGGCCCTGACGTTGGCCGACATGGCGCCGGCGATGAGTTTCTACTTCTCGTTCGCGACGATCGTGGCCGCCGCCGGGATCGCGGCGCCGTTGACGGTGATCGCTGGGATGATCGCGATCGCGCTGCTGGGCAACACGATCAGCCAGTTCTCGCGCTCGCGGCCGTCGACAGGCTCGTTCGTGACTTTCATCGGCAGCGCGTTCGGTGGCTACAGCGCGGTCGTGACGGCGGTGGTGCTGGGCATTGGATATATCATCGCGGTCGCCGCGGTGGTGGTGATCTCCGGCGGCCTGCTCGAAACGATCCTGCAGCACTACCTGAGCATCACGGTCCCGTGGCAGGCGAGCAGCGCGGTGCTGTCAATCGGGGCGTTTGCGCTGATCGTGAGCGGGGCCAAGCCGTCGACCAGGGTCGCGGCCGGTCTGTTCGTGTTCCAGGTCGCGCTGCTGATGGTGGTCGCGATCGCGCTGTTGATCCAGCACTCCGGCTATATCAACGGATCGCCGTTTGATCCGTCGCACCTGCATCGCGGGTTCTCGGGTCTGGCGCTGGGCTTCCCGCTCGCGATCTATCTGTTCGTGGGCTGGGAGAACTCGGCGGCGCTTGCCGAGGAGCACCGCGACCCGCGCAGGGGCGTCACGCGAGCCGTGTTCTCGAGCATCGCCGTCGTCGGTGCGCTCTACGTGTTTCTCTCGTACGCGACGGTGGTCGGCTTCAACGACAACGCTGCGGCGCTGACTGCCGCCTCGGTTCCGTTCCTCACGGCGGCTGGTGGAATCGGCAGCGGAGTGTTGTTCGTCGCGTACCTGGCGGGCTTTACCTCGATCTGCTCCTGCCTGATCGCGGCGACTAACTCGCAGGCGAGAATCATGTTTAACTCCGGCCGTGAGGGGCTGCTGCCGTCGGTCTTCGCGCGACTGACACGCACCCGCCGGACACCGTGGGTGGCCTTCTCGGTGTATCTCGTGCTGGCCCTGGGTCTGTGCTACGTGTTCGGCTGGAACACGCCGCCGGTGACCTTCTTCGGCGAGATCGCGACGCTGGGCACGATTCTGATCGCGCTCACCTATCTGGTCGCCAACCTGGCGCTGCCGGTCTACTACCGCCGCTTCGAGCGCCAGAGCTTCTCGGTCGTCAAGCACCTGGTGCTGCCGCTACTGGGCGCGGCGGCGATCGGATACCCGCTCTATGAGCTGGTCAAGCCGGGACAGCCCGCGCCGTTTGACCACTACCCTGCGATCGCGGCCGGCGTCGTGGTTGCGGCGCTGATCTGGGGCGCGATCGTCTACGCGCGCGACCGAACGATCGGGGAACGAGTCGGCTCGATCGTCGCCGACGCCGACTGACGGCATCAATGTGCCGGTCTGAGCCCATCCCCAAGGCGCTCCGTTTTGCGCTCCAGCGCTGAGCGCGCTCCACCCGAGCTTCGTCGGTCAAGTCGTCCAGAAGCAGGCTGATACTGGCGCGACCAGCTTGCCCGGATCGTCAGCGTGGCTCGTCGCAGTCAACGTTCGCCAATTGCGACGGGTTTGCGGTGACGCCCGGTCCGGTTGGCGACTGCTGGCTCGTTCGCTTCCCGATCCCCGGGTTCTCGCGGTGATCGCAACAGGGGGTCGCTCCCGGGTCAGGCGTTGAGGGTTCGCTGAGCGGTTTGCCCGGGCGCGATCGGAGCCGAAGGCGCGTAGCGCCGAGGCGGAGATCGCGTCCGGGGCGCCTTCCAGGATGCCCCCTCCATCTCGAGGATCGGAGCGTCGATGGTTGTGTTCAGTGATCGGATGCGTCCGGAGGTGACGCAGCCGTTCTGGGCGGCGATCCAGCGCGGTGAGTTCATCAGCGCCGCCGCGGAGAGCGTCGGGACCTATCGGGTGAAGGGCCGCCGGTGGATCCTCGCCGAGCACGGGATCCGGCCCCGTCGCGGCCGTGATCTCAAAGGCCGGTGTCTGACCTTCTCAGAGCGCGAGGAGATCGCGTTGGGTCGCGCTCGCGGGGAGTCGGTGCGGTGCATCGCCCGACAGCTGGGGCGCTCACCGTCAACCGTCTCGCGCGAGCTCTCACGCAACACCGACCGGCGCGGCGAGTACCGGGCGACCAGCGCGCACGCGTTGGCGTGGCAGCGAGCCAGTCGTCCCAAGCCGGCCAAGCTCTGGGTCAACCAGCGGTTACGAGAGATCGTCGAGCAGCTGCTTGAGCGCCGGTACTCTCCCGAGCAGATCGCCGGGCGCTTGCGCGTGCAATTCCCTGCTGACCCGGAGATGTGGGTGTCAACCGAGACGATCTACCAGTCACTCTATGTGACCTCTCGAGGCGCGCTGCGTCGCGAGCTGACCAAGCGTCTACGGACCGGGCGCAAGCTCCGTCACCCCGGCCGCAAGGCCAGCGCGCACAACGGCCCTCGCGACATGATCAACATCGCACAGCGTCCCCAGGAGGCCGATGACCGCGCCGTCCCCGGCCACTGGGAAGGCGACCTGATGATCGGCAAGGCCAACCAGACCGCGATCGGGACGCTCGTTGAGCGCAGCACCGGCTACGCGCTGCTGGTCCACCTCCCCGACGGCTACAAGCCCGAGCAGGTCGCGCCCGCGCTCGCCGCCAAGATCCAAACGCTGCCCGACACGCTGCGCCGCTCGCTGACCTGGGACCAAGGCGCCGAGATGCGCGACTGGAAACAGGTCCGCATCGCCACCGGGATCGAGATCTACTTCTGCGACCCCCACTCACCCTGGCAACGCGGCACCAACGAGAACACCAACGGGCTGCTACGCCAGTACTTCCCCAAAGGCACAGACCTCGGCAAACTCACCGCGCTCGAGCTCGACCAGGTCGCCGACGAACTCAACGACCGACCCCGCAAACGCCTCGGCTTCTACAAGCCCACCGAACGCCTCGCTGAGCTACTGTTGCGCTGACCGCAAGGATCCGCCGATCGGTATTCGGACAGGTTGTCGCCAGCACGGCTGCCTCAGCCGGTGCGCGGGATCACCCGATTGAGCCTGGAAGTACTCCCAAAGCGCTTGACCACCCGGCCGGTGGGGCCGTACCAGATCATGTACTGGAGGGGGTCATCCACGAGGCGGTCGATTTCGATTGCGACGACGTTGTTGTGCACCTTGGCGCTGAGTGACAGCGAGCGCCTCAAGATGCGGACACCGCGACCTTCCTGGCGCGGAATGAGTACCGTCACCTTCGCGACATTGTCGGGGACCACGAGCACGAGCTGGGTAAGCGAGGATGTCCCGCCCCACATCGCGGCGCCGGCCTGTTCAATCGTTTCGGCGGTGGCGCAGCAAGTGCCGCCCCCGTCGTTGCCCACGGTGAAGAGGCCGAGCCGAGCGCCGCTGCCCTCCCGTGCCCGCTTCTGTTCGGCGCGCGCGCGCTGACGTGGGGGCAGCTTCGCGATCGCGGCTTGGGTGGGTGGTTTCATCGGCACCAGGAAGACCTTGGCGCCCCACGGCGTGATCGTCGCAAGACGAATCAGCGCGGGCTCCGGGGTCCCGAGCGTTCCCCGGAGGAGGCTCGACCGAAACAGGGGCCGCTGCAGGAGGAATGGGTCGCGGTCGACCTTGGTCTGTGGCCGGCGGAGCACGCCCAGGATGTTGGTCAGCGGCTGTGCGGACGGCGCTACGCCCCGGGCGGGGCGATTGTGTGCGCCGCCGAGGAGGACGAGCGCGCCAACCGCGATCAGGATCGTGACTGCCGCGGCGGCAAGCGTGCTAACGGCGCCCGCGGGAACCCCGCGAGGGCGCGACGCGCCGAAGCGGTGACCGATCGCGCGTTTGGGCCTGGGGTTTGTGCTCTCGGCCTGGTCCCAGAGGTGATCCAGGAAGCCCGCGGGCGGCTCGACTACTGCCAGCTCTCGGTGCAGCTCCGAGCGGATGCGCTCGATCATTTGCTCGTCACTCAGCATGCGGGACCTCGCTGGGAAGATCATGGGTGTTCTCGGGGCGCTCGGCCAGCAGCTCGCGCATTCGGGCTAGCGCTCGCGAGGTGTGCGACTTGACCGTTCCCTGCGATACGCCAAGCACGGCGGCGGTCTGGGCGACGGACAGATCAAGGAAGAAACGGAGCACCAGAACCTCTCGTTGCGCCTGCGGCAACTGGCGCACGGCGTGGGTCATCGCGTCGCGCTCGAGCAAGCGCTCCGTGCGGTCGGGGTCGACTTCGGGCCGCACATCAATGGCACGAACCTCTGAGGGGCGGCGACCGAGCTCCCGCCGCCGGTCCCGGGAGAGATTCACGAGCACCTTGTGCGCATAGGCATCGGGCGCGTGGCGGATCTCCTCCCAATGACGCGCGGTGCGCCACAAGGTCGCCTGGAGGAGATCCTCGGCGTGGCCGCGGTCGCCGCTCAATAGACACGCGGTTCGCAACAGGGAGGGCGAGACGCGTCGCGCGAACCGCTCGAACTGATCGCGGGCAACCGCGGATTGCTCAGCCCGCGTGGGTCGCACGACCATTAAGACTCCAACGCTGCCGAAACGGTTGTCATCAATGGGCATTTTGTCCGCCGACAACCGGTCGGCAATCGAGACCGGGGCTGCGAAGCGAAGCCGCTTTGCAATGGTCGCGGCTGAGCCCGCTGCCGGATCGCGACGCGGACAGAGACTCGGTGTGCTCGGCGTGCCGCTTCGCCGCAGACTGCTGAGGAAGACGCCGGTTGTGCTGTTTCGCGCCAGCTGCGTCTGGCACGCTCGGGGCGGGAGCGATGAGCGCTCACAAAATCGAGGCTGACGGGTTTACACGGCGAGTAGGGCCATGTGGTCGGGAGTCAGACACGAAGTTGCTTGCTGCGGCCGGCTCAGATCCGGGGGCATTTGCCCGTTTTTACGATCGTTACGAGACAAAGCCAGCCGGCAGCGCCGTCAGCGACGTCCCCGGGCGCGGACACGCAAAAGCTCAACCAGGCGCAGCGGGAGCGTCCTCCTCGTCGCTAGGCCCGGGAGTCGCATGAGAAGCTGCCGCGCTGTGCGCAGAGCCTTCCCGTGCGGACGGTCTCTGCCACCCGGTGAGGAGGGAACCCGGCCCCGGGCAGTGGTCGCGTCCGTCATCCTCTGCGAATGAGCGTCCGGCGCGTGGTGCCCGATTTTCAGGCCGACGACCCAGCAGGCAGCGGCGCGTTCTACGCCGATGTGCTTGGGCTTGAGCCGGTCATGGATCTTGGGTGGATCGTGACCTTCGCCGCGCCCGGGAACCCCGCGGCGCAGATCAGCGTGATGAGGGAAGACGCGACGGCCTTAGTGGTGCCAGATGCGTCGATTGAGGTCGACGATGTCGACGCGGCGCACGCTGCGGCTCAGCGCCTGGGGTGCGAGATCGTGCATCCCCTGACCGACGAGCCGTGGGGCGTCCGCCGCTTCTTTGTTCGCGACCCTTCCGGCAAGGTGCTCAACATCCTGAGCCATCCCTGAGCCACGATCTCGGTGGAACCGCTCGTGATGTGTTCTGCTGCGGCCGCCGAGGTGCTGTTCGCTGAGCGTTCCCAAGTGAGAGACACCTTCAGCGGCGGACTTCAGACCAGTGGGCAGGCATCCGGAGTCTGACTGGTATGTGGGTGGCGGCATCTCGTGGCGAACCGATTGGGTTGGGCATTGCCCGAGCTTCGCTCCTGATTCGATCGAGCACACGGTGGGGCTTGGCCTGCGAATTCGGATGGCCACTTCTGCTTCCACGGCGCGCAGAAGAGCACGTCGGCCCTCGAACTCGACCGAGTCGCCACTGACCCGGGCTCCTGTCACGCCGCGAGCATGCGCGCGGGGCGCAAGCGGACCCGCTGCGGCAGCGCCGGCATCAGCAGACGCTTGGCGTACTCAGCCCCGACCCGGAGGGTGACGGCGCGGACGGGGTCCCAGCCGAGCTGGTACTGGCGGCGGATCTGCCCCGGCAGTAGTCCGACGATGATGAAGTTGGCCAGCTCGAGCAGCGGGCGGTGGGTGAGCGGAACGGGCGGTCGCAGCACGATCTCGACACCGAGCTCGCGCGCGTGCTCGGAGACGTGCAGCACATCGCTGCTCAGCATGTCGTG
>DATHPT010000182.1:0-19909 GCA_035483615.1 Solirubrobacteraceae bacterium
GGACGCGGATCGGCCAGGGCATCAAAGGCGTGACCGAGGAGACCACGACCGGGGTGCACCGTCTCTACGAGATGGTCGAAACCGGCGAGCTGCTGTTCCCGGCGATCAACGTCAACGACTCGGTGACGAAGTCGAAGTTCGACAACCTGTACGGCTGCAGGCACTCGCTGATCGACGGCATCAACCGCGCCACCGACGTGATGATCGGCGGCAAGGTCGCGGTCGTGTGCGGCTTCGGCGACGTCGGCAAGGGCTGCGCCGAATCGCTGCGCGGCCAGGGCGCGCGCGTGGTGATAACCGAGATCGACCCGATCTGCGCGCTGCAGGCGGCGATGCAGGGCTATGAGGTCAAGACGCTCGAGGATGTCATCGAGACGGGCGACATCTTCATCACCACCACCGGCAACAAGGACATCATCACCGCCGAGCACATGGCGCGCATGAAGCATCAGGCGATCGTCGGCAACATCGGCCACTTCGACAACGAGATCGACATCGCGGGCTTGACCAGGACGCCGGGGATCGAGCGGATCAACATCAAGCCGCAGGTCGACGAGTGGGTGTTTCCAGACGGTCACGCGATCCTGATGCTCTCCGAGGGACGGCTGCTGAACCTCGGCAACGCCACCGGTCATCCGAGCTTCGTGATGAGCAATTCGTTCACCAACCAGACGATCGCCCAGATCGAGCTGTTCACCAAGAACGACGAGTACGACAAGCGCGTGTACGTGCTTCCCAAGCACCTCGACGAGAAGGTCGCGCGCCTGCACCTGGATGCGCTCGGCGTGAAGCTCACCAAGCTCAGCGAGGAGCAGGCCGAGTACATCGGCGTGCCCGTCGGCGGACCCTACAAGCCCGATCACTACCGCTACTAGACGACCTGCAAGCGCCGGCCAGGGAGTCGAAGATCTCGGCCGGCGCTGACAGCGGCCAGGCCCGCATCGACTGGGCCGATACCCAGATGCCGGTGCTGGCCGAGGTGCGTGAGCGCTTCCACCGCGAGCGCCCGCTCGACGGTGTGACCGTCGCAGCGTGTCTGCACGTGACGGCCGAGACGGCCAACCTCGTGCGCGCGCTGATAGCGGGGGGCGCTCAGGTCGGGCTGTGCGCCGCCAACCCGCTTTCCACCCAGGACGAGGTGGCGTCCGCTCTCACAGAGCGCCACGGCGCCACCGTGCTCGCCGCACGCGGGGAAAGCGCCGAGCGGTATGCCGAGCACGTGCAGACCCTCGTGCAAGAGGCTCCCCAGGTCACCATCGACGACGGCGCCGACCTCATCAGCGCAATCCACGAGTCGAGCCCTGAGGATGCAGGGCGGATGCTGGGTGGCACCGAGGAGACGACGGCGGGGCTGCTGCGGGTCAGGAGGCTCGCCGAGCAGGGCGCCCTCGCCTGCCCGGTGCTGGCGGTCAACGAGTCGCGCACCGAGCGCGCCTTCAACGACCGCTTCGGCACCGGCCAGTCGACGATCGACGGGATTCTGAGGGCGACGAATCTGCTGCTCGCCGGGCGCACGGTGGTGGTGCTCGGTTACGGCTGGACCGGACGCGGAGTGGCGCTGCGCGCGCGCGGCGCAGGGGCATCTGTGGTGGTGTGCGAGATCGATCCCCTGCGCGCCCTGGAGGCCCGCATGGAGGGCTATGAGGTGATGGGGTCGCTGGCGGCGGCGGAGCGGGGCGACGTGTTCGTGACGGTCACCGGTGGACGCGACGTGCTGCGTGGCGAGCACTTCGAGCGCATGAAGGACGGCGCGGTGCTCGCCAACGCCGGACACTTCGACGTCGAGATAAAGCTCGAGGATCTGCGTGCACTTGCCGTCGGAGGGCGGCGTGAGGCGCTGCCGCTCGTGGAGGAGCACATGCTCGCTGACGGGCGCCGTCTGAATCTGTTGGCCGAGGGCCGCGTCGTGAACCTCGCCGCCGGGGAGGGGCATCCGGCCTCGGTGATGGACATGTCCTTCGCCGGACAGGCGCTGTGCGTGGAGCACCTTGTGAGCAGCGCCGGAGTCCTCGAGCCGGGCGTGCTGCCCGTGCCGGATCGGATCGACGACGAGGTGGCGCGCCTGAAGCTGGCCTCGCTCGGGGTGCAGATAGACGAGCTGAGCGAGGAGCAGCGCGTGTATCGCAGCGCCTGGGAACAGGGCGCCTGAGGAGGATTATGGTGCCGCGCCCCGCCGGGTTGGCCCGGCGGGGCCTGTTTCCTATAGCTTGCCGCCCTGATGAGAGCGATGGTACTCGCGGCAGGTCTGGGAACTCGCCTGCGTCCCCTGACTTACGAGATCACAAAGCCGATGGTGCCGGTGCTCGACCGACCCGTCATGGGTCACATCGTCGACCTGCTCGATCGGCACGGCTTCGAGCAGGTGGTCGCCAACCTGCACTACTTCCCCGACTCGATCAAGCGCTATTTCGGAGAGCGGCTGACCTACCGCTTCGAGCCGGAGCTGCTGGGCACCGCCGGCGGGGTGCGCTCGTGCGCGGACTTCTTCGGGTCCGAGTCGTTCCTCGTTATCTCCGGGGACGCGCTCACCGACATCGACCTGGGCGCGTTCGCCGCGAGGCACCAGGCGGCCGACGGAGTTGCGACCCTGGCCGTCAAGAAGGTGAGCGACACGCGCGAGTACGGCGTGGTGCTGCACGATCGCGACGGGCGGATCACCGGCTTTCAGGAGAAGCCGAGACCCGAGGAAGCGCTCTCGGACCTCGGCAACTGCGGCATCTACATGTTCAAGCCAGAGATCTTCGACTACTTCCCGGAGCGCCCGTTCGTGGATTGGGCGCAGGATGTGTTCCCGACTTTGCTCGAGAACGACGTGCCATTCCACATACACGAGGTCAGGGAGTACTGGAACGACGTGGGCTCTCTGGGAGAGCTGCGCCAGGGCACCTTCGACGCGCTTCGTGGAGAGCTGCGGCTGCAGGTGGAGGGCACAGAGGTGGCCCCCGGCGTGACCCTTGCGGGCGAGGGCGCGTTGCCCGCAAGCGCCGAGGTCGAAGGACCGGTCTGGGTCGGTCGCGACGTGCAGATCGGCGAGGAGACGCGCCTGATGGGCCCGCTGGTGCTCGGCGACGGGGCTCGGATCGGGGAGCGCGCCCAGCTGCGTGGCAGCATCGTCTTCCCAGGAACCGAGATCGCCCCCGGCTCGATTCTGATCGACGCGATCGCCGGGCACTCCGGGATCCTCGAGAGCCTGCCCGCCCGCTGAGCCGGCCGCCGCGGCTCGGAGCGTGCCTGCTCGGTCGAGGTCGGCGTGAGCTTGGGACTGAGGCGAGCTAGTTCCTGAGAGGGAGCTTTTTTGGGGCTGGGACACGCGGCTTTCGAAGCTGAGGGGTGCGGCTTGAAACCGAGGGCAGACGGGTGGCTTCGAATATTCGTGTAAGCCGGTGGACAACGGCCGGCGCCCGGCGTAGCATGGATGTCACCGTCTCCGAGTGAAGGGAGTCCCGTGATGCAGATCGACATCAAGGGCCGTAACGTCCCAGTCACCGACGATGTTCGCGAGCACGTGGAGCGCCGGTTGGAGAAGATCTCCCGCCAGGTCTCCGAGTTCGCACGCGTGGAGCTGGAGCTGATCAGGGAGCGCAATCCGCGTGTCGCCGATCACGATGTGGCCGAGGCCACCCTCTATCTGAAGGGGATCACGCTCCGGGCTCGCGACTCGTCCCCGCAGATGCTCCATTCGCTGAACCTCGTGGTCGACGAGCTGGCGCGCCAGGTCAAGCGTCACCGCGACAAGCGCCGCCGCCGTCGTGAGGCGCATGCAGCGGCCCCGGCGAGGACATCGCCGGCCGCGGGATAGCGGTCTGGCGCCGGCGGCGGCTACCGCTCGCCGCGTACTCGATACCCTGAGCACATGTCGATCCTCGATCGTGCGCTCAACATCGGTGAGGCAAAGAAGTTCAAGCAGTACGAGAAGCGCGTCGCGCTGATCGGAGCTTTCGAGCCCGAGCTGGAGCTCGAGACCGAAGATGAGCTGCGCGCGCGCATGGACGTGCTGCGCGATCGCGCAGCCGAGGGCGAGTCGCTGGAGGATCTGCTTCCGGAGTGCTTTGCGATCGTGCGCGAGGCCGGCAAGCGCACGATGGGGATGCGCCATTTCGACGTGCAGCTGATCGGCGCGATGACGCTGCACGACGGGTGCATCGCAGAGATGAAGACCGGCGAGGGCAAGACGCTGACCGCGACGCTGGCGGTCGTGCTCAACTCGTTGGCGGTGCGACCGGGCCGCTCGACTCCGGATTCGAGTGAGAACGGCTCCGAGCCCGCACCGGAACGCAAGGGTGTGCACGTGGTGACCGTCAACGACTATCTGGCGCGTCGCGACGCCGCCTGGATGAGCCCGCTCTACAACGCGCTGAACGTGAGCGTGGGAGTCCTGCAGAACCAGCAGGCCTACGACGAGAAGCAGCTGGCCTACGCATGCGATGTGGTGTACGGGACGAACTCGGAGTTCGGCTTTGACTACCTGCGCGACAACATGGCCAAGGACCTCTCGGAAAAGGTCCAGCGCGGCCATCCGTTCGCGGTGGTGGACGAGGTCGACAACATCCTGATCGACGAGGCGCGCACGCCGCTGATCATCTCCGGGGCCCCTGAACAGGCGGCCGACCTGTATGCGAAGTTCGCGCGCCTGGCTCCGCGCCTCACACCCGGCAAGACCCCGGAAGGCATGGACCCGCGCATGAAGAAGGGGTTCCTGGCGGACTTCGACTACGAGTTCGAAGAGAAGCACAAGACCGTCTCGGTCACCGAGCAGGGCGTGGAGAAGGCCGAGCGGTTCCTCGGCATCGACCATCTCTACAAGGCGGAGAATGGCCATCTCGTCAACCACCTGATCCAGGCGCTGCGCGCCGAGTCGCTTTACAAGCGCGACGTGGACTACGCGGTGATCGACGGCGAGGTGAAGATCATCGACGAGTTCACCGGTCGCATCCTCGACGGCAGACGCTGGTCTGAAGGGCTGCACCAGGCGGTGGAGGCAAAGGAGGGCGTGCGCGTCCAGGAGGAGAACCAGACGCTCGCCACGATCACCTACCAGAACTACTTCCGCCTCTACGACAAGCTCTCCGGGATGACCGGCACGGCGCTGACCGAGGCGACGGAGTTCATGAAGATCTACGAGCTGCCGGTGGTGCAGATCCCGACGAACATGCCGATGGTCCGCGACGACCGCAACGATCAGGTCTACAAGACCAAGGAGGGTAAGTGGGAGGCGGTCGTCAAAGAGATCGCCGCCCGCCACGAGAACGGCCAACCGGTGCTCGTCGGGACGATCTCGGTCGAGGTCTCAGAGCTGCTGGGAGAACGCCTGAAGAAGCGGGGGATACCTCACACGGTGTTGAACGCCAAGCCCGAGCACGCGGCCCGCGAGGCTGAGATCGTGGCCGAGGCCGGCCAGCCGGGCGCCGTGACGATCGCGACCAACATGGCCGGTCGTGGAGTGGACATCAAGCTCGGCGGCAACCCCGAGCATCTGGCCAGGCTGGCGCTCGCAAAGCAGGACCTCGCCCCGGAGGATCCGGCTCACGAGCAGCGCCTGAAGGAGCTGTTGCCGGACATCGAGCGGCAGGTCGAGGCCAGCCGTGAGCGCGTGATGGCTGCGGGCGGCCTGTTCATCTGCGGCACCGAGCGTCACGAGTCACGGCGCATCGACAACCAGCTGCGTGGGCGCGCCGGCCGTCAGGGAGATCCAGGAGAGAGCCGCTTCTTCCTCTCCGCCGAGGATGACCTGGTTAGGCTGTTCGCGGGCGATCGCATCTACAAGATCCTCGATCGCCTCGGCAGCGTGGACGAGGACGGCAACGAGGAGCCGATCGAGGCCGGAATGCTCTCCAAGCAGATCGAGAAGGCCCAGAAGAAGGTCGAGGAACAGAACTTCCTGATCAGAAAGCGCGTGCTCGAGTACGACGACGTGATGAACGAGCAGCGCCGCATCATCTACGCGTACCGCGACGAGGTGCTGGAAGGCAAGGAGATGGGCGAGGAGGCGCGCCAGCAGGTAGCCAGCACGATCGAGCGCACGATCGACCAGTACACACCGGGCGACTACATGGAGGACTGGGACCTCGACGGCCTGTTCACCGCGCTCGGGCAGTTCTTCCCGGTGGAGCTGGAGGACGACGATCTCGACCCGGAGACGGTCGATCGTGGCTTTCTCGGAGAGCGGATCAGCCAGACCGCTCTGGAGCACTACGAAGCGCGTGAGCAGGAGCTCGGCGAGGAGCTGATGGGCGCACTGGAGCGCTTCCTGATCCTGCAGATCATCGACGAACGCTGGCGCGAGCATCTGTTCGACATGGACTACCTGCGCGAGGGCATCCATCTGCGCGGGTTCGCCCAGATCGATCCGCTCGTGGCCTACAAGAACGAGGCGTTCACGCTGTTCGGCGACCTGATGAACAGCGTGTGGGCCGACTTCACGCGCATGATCTTCAACGTGCAGGTCAACGTCGATGCTCAGAACGGCGGGGCCGATGGGGCTCCGAGCCCCCCCGCGTTCGCCGCCTCTGGCAACTCCACCCGCGCGGGTCGTGTCTCCTATTCGGGCGGCTCGAGCGCGATGGGCGCCGGCGCCCTGGCGGCGGCAGCCGCCGCGGCCGGGCCGGCCTACGAGGGCGAAGGCGAGCCCGAAGCGCTCCCCGTGGTCGAGCAGCGCGTGACAGACTCAGAGCACGAACTCGGGCGCAACGATCCCTGCTGGTGCGGCTCGGGCAAGAAGTTCAAGAAGTGCCACGGCGCCTAGCCTCGGCCCGACGCCACTCCGATCGTCGCCCTTGACTGTTTGCTCGGCCGCGATGGGCAAGCTCGCCGCGAGTCGAGGGTTCGGCCTGCAAGTCGGGTAGGGCTAGGGGTTCGATGACAGGTGTGACCTGCGTGACGGGCTAGCCTTGTAGTCGGGTCGGGCTAGGGGCTCGATGACAGGTGTGACCTGCGTGACGGGCTAGCCTGGCGCCGTGCGATGAATTCCTCGGTGGCCTGGGTCCCCATGAAAGGGATCAGGATTGTGCGCACGAGATCGGGGATGATCGTGGAGACAGTCTCGATCGAGTGCTCGGTGATGTGCAGATAGAGCATTTCGAAGAAACGCTGCGTCACGGGCTGATCGAGGCTGCCGGCGGCTGAGGGGTCGAGCAGGTCATAGCCTGGTTGCAGGAAAATCATGAAGGCGTCCATCAGCGACTTCACGAGCTCTTGGGCGGAGGGGCCCACGGAAAGCAGCTCGACTATGCCGGTCCGGGCGAACGCCGGCTCGTTTTGCGCCCATTCGGCATAGGCGTACATGCCGTCCCAGAGAGAGTCCGGCCAGGTGGGGGAGCTCTTGTAGACCTCCTGGCAGAAGCCCATGACGCGATCGACGCCGGCTTCCACGCCGGAGAAGACGGCTTCCTCCTTGCCGGAGAAGTGCTCGTGGAACGAGCGTGCGGAGATGTTCGCCGCGGCACAGATGTCGCGAACGCTCGTCTGGTGGTAGCCCTTGGCGGCGACCACACGCACGGCAGCCAGCTGGATCTGCTCATGCGTGTTGTGGACGATGAAGCGCCGAGGAGCCTCGCGGATTGTTTCTGCGTGACGCATTAAGGCGATGACGACAGCGTACACGACAAGGATGGCCTTGCAACAGCAATGTGTATCAGTTCTGGAATTTCAAGTGTTGGGTGGTGTGTCGGATCATCCGCAGCCGCCTGCCGGTGCTGATAGCGTTGCCCCATGGCCACCGTCGTCCCGAGCGAGCCCACACCGCAGCGTGTTGCGTCAGTCCGAGAACAGCTCAAGCTGCTCTCGGACTATCTTTGACCCTGCTGGGCTGAGCCAGCGCATCGGGGCGCTTGAAGGCCGCATGCAGGCGCCGGGCTTCTGGGATGACGCGGAAGCTGCCGCGAAGGTGTCGGCCGAGCACGCAAAGGCGACCAAGCGCTTGCAGACGTTCACAGCTCTGCAGGGCGATGTCGACGATCTCGACGGGCTGGTCGAGATGGCCGGCGAGGACACGAGTCTCGAGCAGGAGGTGCAGGAGCACCTGGCCTCCGTCGAGGAGCGCCTGGCCGAGCTCGAGGAGCAACGTCTGTTCTCCGGTGACTATGACGCCGGCGACGCGCTCGTGAGCGTCAACGCCGGCGCGGGGGGCACCGACGCCCAGGATTGGGCGGAGATGGTCCTGCGCATGATGATGCGCTGGGCCGAGCGTCGCGGCTTTCAGGTGGAGCTGCTGGAGGCCAGCGCCGGCGAGGAAGCCGGCATCAAGTCGGCCACCTTCAGGGTGTCAGGAGAAAACGCCTACGGTCTGTTCGGGGCCGAGCGGGGAGTGCACAGGCTGGTGCGCCTCTCGCCATTCGACTCGGCCCACCGCCGCCAGACGAGCTTCGCGGGAGTTGAGGTCGCCCCGGTGGTGGAGGACACCGGCGAGGTCGAGATCGACGAGGACGACCTGCAGGTGGACACCTATCGAGCCTCGGGCGCCGGTGGGCAGCACGTCAACAAGACCGACTCCGCCGTGCGCATCACCCACCGGCCGAGCGGGATCGTGGTGCAATGCCAGAACGAGCGCTCGCAGACCTCCAACCGGGCGACCGCGATGGCGATGCTGCGCTCAAAGCTCGTGGAGAAGCAGGAGCGCGAACGCCAGGAAGAGATCGCACGCGAGAAGGGGGAGGCCCAGGACGTCAACTTCGGCTCGCAGATCCGCTCCTACGTGCTGCATCCGTACTCGATGGCCAAGGACCACCGCACCGGGTATGAGATGGGCGACGTGCAGCGCGTGCTGGACGGGGACCTGGATGGATTTGTGCGGGCCTACTTGCTGAAGTCGGCTTCGCCGGATTCCTGAGTTCTGTTGTTAGCGTATAAGCCGACGAATCAGGCATTTTTTGTATGCGGATGCGCTAACATGACGCTATGCACGTCGCTGACCGAGTAGCCGGTGAGCTGATTCGCGAGATCCGCCGCGAAAGTGGATTGCGCCAGGCCGAGCTTGCCCGGCGAGCCGCATTGCCGAGGTCTGTTGTGAGTGCATATGAGCATGGCCATCGTCAACCGGGAGTTGACGCGCTGGCTCGTCTTGCCGCGGCCGCCGGCCTGGAACTACAGATCGGCCGGCCCACAGGCCCGATCGATACGGCGCGAGCGGGGCGGATTCTGGAGCAAGTCCTCGATTTGGCCGAGGCGCTTCCCAACAGGCGACGCGGAGAGCTGTCCTATCCGCCACTCACCCGGTTTGCGCCGTGAGTCTGCTGGGACGCCGCCTGCTCGATGTCCACGACGCGCTCTCCCGGGCCAAGCTTCCGCACGCGTTCGGGGGGGCGATCGCCCTTGCCTACTGCACAGAAGAGCCGCGCGGCACACGCGATCTGGACGTGAACGTCTTTGTCGATCCAGGACGGGCGAGCGAGGTGTTCGCCGCCCTGCCCGAGGTGGTGACGGTTACGGATGTCAACAGGCGTGCACTCGAACGGGAAGGCCAGGTGCGCGTTTGGTGGGAGGACACCCCGATCGATCTCTTCCTCGACATCCACAAGTTCCACGACGAGGTTGCCCAAGGCGTGCAGGTGGTCCAGTTTGAAGGTCGCACCATCCCGGTGCTCGATTGCACCGCGTTGGCTGTATTCAAGGCGCTCTTCGATCGTACGAAGGACTGGGCCGACATCGAGGAGATGGCCACGGCAGGCGCGCTTGACCTCCCTCGTGCCGAAGCGTGGGTCGAGAGCCTTGTTGGCTCAGATGGCTCGGCTGTGAGCCGTCTGAAGTCGCTTCCCCGTATGAGCTAGCGCCTCACCCGAGCGCTCAAAGCGCTTGCAGAATCAGCGAGAGGTCCAAGACGGGCGCGGAGTGGGTGAGGGCTCCCATCGAGATGAAGTCAACGCCGGTGAGGGCTCGCTCGCGGAGGCTGTCGAGCGTGACGTTTCCGCTGGCCTCGAGCTTCGCCCTGCCGGCCACCTGGAGGACGGCCGCGCGCAACTCATCGACGCTCATGTTGTCGAGCAGCAGTCGCGGAGCACCTGCCGCGAGGGCCTGCTCGATCTCATCGGGGTCGCGCACCTCCACCTCCAGGGTGTCGGCGAGCGTGGGGGAGGCCTCGCGCGCGCGGGCAATTGCCTGGACGATCCCGCCGGCCGCAGCGATGTGATTCTCCTTGATGAGGATCGCGTCGTATAGGCCCACACGATGGTTGGTGGCGCCGCCGGCCGCTACGGCGGCCTTCTCCAGGGCACGCAGGCCGGGGGTGGTCTTGCGCGTATCGAGCACTCTCGTGCCGGTGCCCTCGACGGCCCGGGCGGCACGGGCCGCCATGGTCGCGACACCCGAGAGGTGAGTCAGGAAGTTGAGCGCGGTGCGCTCGCCCGTGAGCAGGGCCCGCGCGGAGCCTTCCACCGATAGCACCGGCCCGCCTTCCTCGCGCCAGCGCCCCTCCTCGACCAGACGCTCGAAGCGCGCTTGCGGGTCGAGCAGGGCGAACGCGGCTTCGGCCGATTGGAGTCCGTAGATGGTCCCGGGCGCCTTCTGGCTTATGAGCGCCTGGGCGCCTGCGTCCGCAGAGACGGTCGCGTCAGTCGTCACATCTCCCGAGCCGACGTCCTCGTCGAGTGCCCGTTGCACGAGCACGAGTAGTTCGTCCCCGGGGGTCGTCTCGCTCACGGGCTCAGAATATGGGACCACAGGCAGGAGGGTCGCTCCGGACGCTGGAGCTCTAAGGCCATTTGTCACCGGTCGCGGTCGTCGGTCGCGATAGCGATTGCGCAGGATGGCTTGGTTCATGGGCGACCTTTCGAGGGGAACGCCCGGAATATCGCTGCGGCACGTGGCATATGGGGATAGGCGCCGTACCTCCGTCACACGTCTCCAATTACCATTGACAACTAGAATCGTCATCGAGTAAGCTTCTCTACAGAGCCGGCGGGAGAGGTGTGTCGGCGGGTCCAGATGTATCCAGAGGAGGGGAACCCAACTGATGAGAACCTTGCTTTCGTCCGGTGCTCGGGAGCAGCCGACTGCTGTCAACAAGCTCACCACGCATGTGGTCCGGAGCCGACGGGTGCCCGGTTCGACAAGCACTCGCAGGCTGGCATTGGCGTCGATATGCGCGCTCACATGTGGACTATTGCCATCCGCTGTGCCTGCCCAGGCCACGGTGACACACAACTATCTCTTCCAGATCACCGAAGTGCCGGTCAAAGGGCCGAAAGGTGAAGCCGTTCCTTTGTCAGGCCGGCTCAGCAATCCGATCTCCCTGACGGTTGACTCTGGCAATTTGTGGGCTTCGGAAAGCGTAGGAGAAACAGGCGAGTTTAGAGTCGACAAGTTCGACGCCTCATCAGAGGCTTTCATCTCGCAGCTCGCTCAGCCTGGCCCGTCACTTTCCTTCTTCGATAACGGTATCGCCGTCGGGCACGCAACTGGGGAAGCCGAGCTTTACGTAGGGGCCGATGCCGCTACCGAAAATGGCTTGGAAGGGGCCGTGGCCGTCTACAACACGGCGGGTGAGCTGCAGACCGTCTGGGCAGGGGCTGACACGCCCGCCAAAGCCTTTGGCTGCTTTGAATGCAATGGGCGCGGTGGCGTTGCCGTAGACAACTCGACAAGCATCGGAGATTGGGCAGCGGGGGACGTATACGTCTCAGCTCCACTTCAAGGAGTCGTCGATGTCTTCAAGCCCGAAGCTGCGGGCAGGGAGAAATATGTCACGCAGTTGACAGGCATCGAACCGGGTGTCCCCTTCAACGGACCCTACGGCGTGGCCGTCTCGACAGTCAACGGGGATGTGCTGGTCGTGGATGGCAGCGTCGTCGACGTGTTCGAACCGACAGCACTGAACGAATATTCATATGTACGCCAACTGACGGGGCCGCCTGGGGCCTCTTTCGGGAACCTTTCCGCAGTGGCAGTCGATCCTGGCAACGGTGACATCTATGTGACGGATAGGTCAGCAGGAGTCGTCGATCAGTTCGATTCGAGCGGCCTCTATCTAGGTCATTTGACAGGCCTTGGGACACCGACTGGCATCTTTAGTGAAGTGGAGGGCATCGCGGTTGATCCGGCGAGCCACGACGTGTATGTCGGCGATAGTTCCCAAAAAGGAGCGTCTGTGGACATTTTCGGGCCGAGCATCGCCGTGCCGGATGTCACCACTGGGTCGGTCTCGAATTTGGCGGCGAGGAGCAGCACGCTCAACGGCATCGTCAATCCGGATAAAGGTGGGGCCGCGACCTGCCAGTTCGTATGGGGCACAAGCACTTCCTTCGGCAAAGTGACGACCTGCTCGGCGCCTGTTGCCGAAGGGGAAACAGATGTGCCAGTAAGCGTCACGCTGAACGGTTTGCAGCCAGACACGACCTACCATTACCGTCTGCAGGCGAGCAACACAAGCGGCACAAACCCTGGCGAAGTCTCTCAAGACGGGGAATTCACAACCGAAGGACCAGGCGTCCATGTCGAGTCGGCTTCCACCGTGACATCCGAATCGGCAACACTCAACGCCGCGATCAACGCCCACAACGCTCCTACAAGCTACTACTTCCAGTACGGCACAAGCATCTCCTACGGCAGCGATCTACCCGCTTCGCCCGGTCTCCACATCGGCTCAGGTGAAGGGGACGTGGACGTAGGCGTGCACCTGCAGAGCCTGAAGGCAAGTACCGTCTACCACTACCGCGTCGTCGCCATCAGCGAACTGAATGACGGAATCGTAACAGTCGAAGGCCCTGACAAGACGTTTACGACCCAAGCCGCTGGCATCTCGTTTACACAACCAGACAGCCGTGCATGGGAATTGGTAACTCCGCCGGAAAAGCACGGCGCTGGAATCATCGCCGTGGGTAACGAAGCAGGAGCGGACATACAAGCGGCTGAGGATGGCGGCGGAATCACTTACGGGACGACGGCTCCTTTGGTTGCTGATCCCGCTGGCAGCAATTCCCCGGAAGTGAATCAGGCAATATCCATCCGTCGCGCTCCCGGTAGTTGGGAAACCCTGGATATCGCTACACCTCACAACGAAGGAGCAACGGAATTGGCGACGGGGCATACGGCTGAGTACAAGCTCTTCTCGGGCGACCTGTCGCTTGGGTTCCTCGAACCGAACGGTCATACACCGCTGCCTCCGCTATCGCCAGGCTCGGAAAAGACGATCTATCTGCGTGAGGCAAACGGTGAATACAGGGCCCTTGTCACCTCGGCGAATGTCGTCCCAGGCGCCAAATTCGGCGGCGATGGCGAAGGCGCGGGTGCAGTCAGGATGACGAATGCCACACCTGACTTCAGTCATGTCGTCATTGGTTCAGGAGATGTCGCATTGACTTCGACGCCGAGCAACGAATGTGGTTCGGTCATGTGGACGGGCGGAAATCTGACCTGTACTGGCGGTGACGTGCTCTCCTTCAGGCATGCGATCTCTGATGATGGCTCACGCGTCATCGGCGGGGGGTTCGAAGGGCATGCGGGGCTCGATCTGCACGACATGATTAAAAAAGAAACGGTCCAAGTCGATGCGGCCCAAGGAGTGCCGGAGCCGACGAGTTCGGAATCGCTCTACAGGACAGCAAATGATAAAGACTCGCGAGTGTTCTTCACGAACAGCGAACGCTTGACGGCTGATTCAACTGCCTCAGAAGGAGAAGATCTCTACGAGTTTGAAGTGATCAACGGCGAAACAGGATCACTGACAGGCAAGCTGACAGATCTGACCGTCGACCAAAGGGCGGGCGAAAGCGCGGAAGTCCAGGGTGTTATCGGAGCCAGCGAAGACGGTTCCTATGTTTACTTTGTTGCCAATGGCGTTCTTGGTGACGGCGCTGAACACGGCGTCACACACGGAAACTGCGAAAGCATGAACCCAGCTTCGGGACAGAAATGCAACCTCTACGTCGGGCATTACATTCAAACAGCAAAAACGTGGGCGTCGCCGGTGTTCATCGCCACCCTCTCGGGTAATGACGCCCCCAGCTGGGGGCGTGGCCCCGATCTCAAGGAAATGACTTCGCGGGTCTCGCCAAACGGCCGTTACCTGGCGTTCATGTCCGAAAGCAGTCTTACCGGATATGAAAACCGCGATGCGAGCAGTGGCACGCCTGACGAGGAGGTCTTCCTCTATGACGCAGACGCAAACGAAGGAACCGGTCGCTTGGTATGCGCGTCGTGCGATCCAACCGGTGCGCAGCCTGTGGGCCTGTTTGAGGGCGACGCATACGAGGAAAACCTTGTGGATTACGCCAAGACCTGGAGCGGACGCTGGTTCGCGGCGAACATTCCGGGTTGGACGACAGAGGATCTCACAACGGCTCTGTATCAGTCTCGCTATCTCTCGAACAGTGGCCGATTGTTCTTCAACAGCTCGGACTCGCTCGTACCTGCGGACGTGAACGGCAAAGAGGACGTCTACGAGTTCGAGCCAGATGGCGTGGGCAGTTGTCAGCCGCCCGGCTATGGCCAGAGCGCCAGCGACGTCTTCGTCGAAGGAATAGGCGGCTGTGTCGCTCTGATCTCGGCGGGAACCTCTTCCGAAGAATCGGCGTTCATGGACGCCAGCGAATCAGGTGGCGATGTCTTCTTCCTCACCCTGTCCCAGCTCTCCCCACAAGACTTCGACACGAGCGTTGACTTGTACGATGCTCACGAATGCACACCGTCAGCGCCGTGCGTGCCGGCGCCTGCATCGCTTCCTCCGCCGTGCACGACAGGTGACGCGTGCAAGCCGGCGCTCACGCCACAGCCGGCGGGCTTCGGCGCGCCGTCGAGCGAGACGTTCTCCGGTGCCGGCAACATTGTTGGGACCGCGCCCGCGTCGACCCTTGCTACCAAGTCCTCAAGCCGGGCGCATAAGCTTGCAAAGGCTCTGACAGCGTGTAGGAAGAAGCACAAGCGCAGGCGCGCTACCTGTGAGCGGCAGGCGAGAAAGCGGTACGGGGCCAAGAAGTCCCAGACCGGAAAAAGCTTGTCCGCCAGGACCAGGCGCTAGGCCGGGGGAGAGAGACCATGATCGAGGACAAGCTCAAGGGCATCAAGCGCGTCGTTGCAATTGCGGTCGCCGGCGGACTGCTGGCGGCTCTGACATTTGCGACTCCGGCGTCCGCTGAAGTGAAATGCAGCACGTGCACCCCGTGGTGGCATCTGAGCTCAGGGTCCATCCCTACCAATCTGCGCCCCGGCGGAGAAGGTCGGATCTCTCTTCTGGCGGAGGATCTTGGCGACACGGGCATAAATTCATCGGTGGTTCTGAGCGACAGGTTGCCGCTGGGGGTGACGGCGCAAAGCGTCGAACTCGGCCTGGGCATCAGAGGATTCGTGGCACCGTCTCTGGGAGAAGCATTCTGCAATGTCCAGCCGGGGCTGGTCACGTGCACCCTGCCGGAAGGAGTAGCAGCTTCATCTCTTCAGACGGCATATAGCCACATTGAGATCTACATCAAGGTCAAGGTCGCTGAAACGGCAAAATCTGGTGAAGAGATCGAAGCAAGTGTATCTGGTGGTGGAATACCGACCTCCTCGATAAACAGGCCGATCGTGGTAGACGACGCATCCACGCAGTTCGGGGTCGAACAGTATGAAATGAGGCCCGAAAATGCTGACGGTTCGCTTGACACTCAAGCAGGCTCGCATCCGTTCCAGTTGACTACCATGATCGGACTGAATCAGACCGCCGACCTGTTTAAACCTCCTGCAGCAGTAAAGGATTTCCACGTCAACCTCCCCCCGGGTCTGATCGGAAATCCGACCCCCTTCCCGCAATGTCCCCTGGCAAAGTTCATAGGGAATGCGGGATCGGGGCAGAATTTCTGTCCCGATAACACCGTTGTCGGGGTGGCATCGGTGACTCTCACGTTCCCACTTGGTCGCGCTGTAGGGACGATCGCAGTTCCGCTGTTCGCGCTGGTGCCGTCGGTCGGCGAGCCGGCACGGTTTGCCTTCGATGTCGCCGGTGTCCCGGTGTACCTTGACACATCGGTGCGGACAGGTGGCGACTACGGCGTTACCGTAAGCATCAATAACATTACTGAGATATCCGGGTTCATCTCGAGCCGTGTGACGTTCTGGGGTGTGCCGGGTGATCCGCGCCATGATTCGGTCCGTGGATGGAATTGCATCTCTCCGACAGAAGGCTCATTGCCGTGCACCACCTTCGACGAGGCCACGCCGCCACCGTTTCTGACGCTCCCAACGTCATGCGCGGGACCGATGCATACGACTGTCCAAGCCGATTCCTGGCAGGAACAGGGAGCTTTTGGCTTGCCATTTGAATACACGCTCCAAGACGATCTTGGACGGCCGGTTGCGATCGACGGCTGTAACCAGCTGCCGTTCAGCCCGAGCATCAAGGTAACGCCGGATGGGCAGGCTGGAAGCACCCCTACGGGACTGACTGTCGGTGTGCACGTTCCGCAGGACGTGAGCCTGAACCCGACGGGCCTCTCGGAGGCCGACGTGAAGGATACGACCGTTGTGTTGCCTCAAGGCGTCGGGCTGAATCCCGCCGGTGCCGACGGGCTGTTGTCGTGCTCGCTTGAACAGGTTGCCCTGGAAAGTGGCGCCGCACCGAGCTGCCCTGAAGCGTCGAAGGTTGGGACGCTTGAAATCGAGTCGCCGTTGTTGCCCAACCCACTGACGGGCGCTGCCTACCTGGCTGCGCAGAACGCGAATCCGTTCGGGAGCCTGGTCGCCTTGTATCTGGTGGCTCAGGAACCTGTCTCCGGCGTGCTTGTAAAGCTGGCGGGAGAAGTCAAACTCGACCCATCCACCGGACAGCTTGTGTCGACATTCAAGAACACCCCGCAACTGCCGTTCGAAGATCTGAAGCTACATTTCTTCGGCGGATCGCGAGCGCCGCTGTCCACGCCCGCCGCGTGCGGGCTGCACACAACCACTGCGTCGATTGCGTCCTGGTCGGGGAATGCATCTACGCAGATCTCGTCGGACTTCCAGATCCTAACCGGCCCGAGCGGCAGCCCGTGCGCCGATCCGTTGCCCTTTGCCCCATCGTTGACGGCTGGGACGACAAGCATCCAAGCGGGTGGCTTCACGCCATTCACGATGACCATGAGCCGCCCGGACGGCAGCCAGAACCTGCAGGCGATCAAGCTGAAGATGCCGCCGGGGCTGCTGGGGACGCTGGCGTCGGTCAAGCTCTGCCCGGAAGCTCAGGCGAACGCTGGAACATGCGGTCCCGTGAGCCTGATCGGGCACACGACCGTCAGTGTCGGGGTCGGTGGAGACCCTTACAGCGTCACCGGTGGTGAAGTGTTCATAACCGAAGGCTATGAGGGCGCCCCGTACGGCCTGTCGATCGTGAACCCCGCGAAGGCCGGGCCGTTCGACCTCGGCAAGGTGATCGTCAGGGCGAAGATCGAAGTCGATCCCACCACCGCGGCACTGACGATCACGACAGACACCTCGGGGCCGTACAAGATCCCGACGATCCTCGATGGGATCCCGCTTCAGATCCAGCACGTGAACGTGAGCGTCGATCGACCCGGTTTCACGTTCAATCCCACCAACTGCAGCCCGCTGGCGATCACAGGCAGCCTCACGAGCGATCAGGGCGCAAGCTCGGCCCTGTCGGTCCCGTTCCAGATCACCAACTGTGCGGTGCTCGCGTTCAAGCCGAAGCTGACCGCGAAGACCGCGGGCAAGTCCTCCAGAGCGATCGGGGCAAGCCTGAAAGTCAAGCTGTCCTATCCCGCGGGGCCGTTCGACGCGAACATCGCGAAGGTGAAGGTGGATCTGCCCAAGCAACTGCCGTCCCGGTTGACGACACTGCAGAAGGCATGTCCGGCGAAGGTCTTCGAAGCCAACCCCGCGGCCTGTCCGCCGGCGTCGATCGTGGGTCACGCCACAGCCAGGACCCCGGTTCTGCCGGTTCCCCTATCGGGGCCAGCCTACTTCGTCTCTCACGCAGGCGAAGAATTCCCGGACCTGATCATCGTGCTTCAGGGCTACGGCACTACGGTGCACCTGGTGGGCAGCACGTTCATCAGCAAAGCCGGGGTCACGAGCAGCACGTTCAAGAGCGTCCCCGACGTCCCCGTCGGCACGTTCGAACTGACCCTGCCCCAAGGCAGGTACTCGGCGCTGGCGGCCACCGCGAACCTCTGCACCACCAAACTCACGATGCCCACCAGCTTCATCGCACAGAACGGCGCCACCATCCACACCAGCACCCCAATCGCCCCCACAGGCTGCGCCAAGCACAAGAAGACAGGCAAGAAGGCAAAGGCCAGGAAGACAAAATCCGGGAAGGCGAAGCCCGGGAAGGCAAAGCGGGTGCGCCATTGACGCCATCCCGTTTGCGCTCGGAGCAGGAGACGGACCCTCCCGACCAGGAGACTGTCCCACGCAATCAAGAGATGGTCCCACACGACCAGGAGACGGTCTCGCGCGACCGGGTCGAGGACTTCCAGCGCGCCCGGATCGTCTCCGCGATGGTCGAGGTGGCCTCCGAGCTGGGCTATCTCGGCGCCGCCGTGGCGCCGGTGGTGGCTCGTGCCGGAGTCTCCAGACGGACGTTCTACGAGCTGTTCGACGGACGCGAGGACTGCTTCCTGGCGGCGTTCGACTGGGGAGTGAGGCAGGCCCACGAGACGATGCTCGAGGCATACGCCTCGCAACACTCCTGGCGCGATCGTGTCCGCTGCGCGCTGGCGGCACTGTTGCGGATGCTCGACCTCGAGCCCGAGCTGGCGCGATTGTGCGTGATCGAGGCGCTGGGAGCCGGCAGGCTGGTGCTGGCGCGTCGCACCCAGATCTCCGACGAGCTGGTCGCCGCGCTCGAGGCCAAGGCTCCGCGCCCGCGAGGGGGTACGAGCGCGCTGCCGCTGCTGACCGCCGAGGGAGTCGTCGGGGGCGCCTTCTCGGTTATCCACGGGCGTCTGCTCGACCCCGACGCCGGTCCGCTGATCGAGCTGCACGGACAGCTGATGGCCCTGATCGCCCTGCCCTACCTCGGTCCCAGCGCCGCCGGGGAGGAACTGACCCGCTCGGCGCCCGAGACGCCACCCCGCGAGATCGCTTCTGCGCGAGCGGACCGGGGAGGTGGACGGCTGCTCGAAAAGCTCGACATGCGCCTCACCTACCGCACGGTGCGCTGCCTGGTCTTCATCGCAGAGCACCCCGGCTCCAGCAACCGCGAGGTCGCCCGCGGCGGGGAGATCCCGGACGAGGGGCAGGCCTCGAAGCTGCTGGCACGCCTGGTCAAGCTCGACCTGATCGCCAACAGCCGCTCGCCCGGGCCTGGGTTTCCCAACCGCTGGACGCTCACCGAGCACGGCCAGCAGGTGCTCGGAGCGGTCCAGCGACGCTGAGGTGGTGCTGCCGACCGGACGCTTTGGGGTGGCTGTCACGGATGCTGAGGGCGTACTACCGTCGTCCGCGAGGGCCGGGATAAACTGGTGAGGGTGCAGTCCCTGCCGATGATCCCCACCCAGCAGCCGCTCGCCCAGCTCACCCCCGCGCAGACCACCGAGCTTCACGAGGAGGTTCGCGCGCTCGCCGCCGAGCGCGGCGCCACGATCCTCGCCCACAACTACCAAGTGCCCGAGATCCAGCAGGTCGCCGACTATGTGGGCGACTCGCTCGGGCTCTCACGCAAGGCCGCCGCCGCCGAGGGCGAGACGATCGTCTTCTGCGGCGTGCACTTCATGGCCGAGACCGCCTCGATCCTGTGCCCTGAGAAGACCGTCCTGATCCCCGACCTGGATGCCGGCTGCTCGCTGGCGGCATCGATCGACGCGCACCAGTTGCGCGAGTGGAAGGACAGGAACAGGGATGGCGTTGTCGTGATGTACGTCAACACCACCGCCGAGGTCAAGGCGCTCACCGACTACTGCTGCACGTCCGCCAACGCCGTCGATGTAGTGCGCCACATCTATGCAACCCACGGTGAGGACACCGAGATCCTGTTCGGGCCGGACATGTGGCTCGGCGCCTATGT
>DATHPT010000183.1:0-7484 GCA_035483615.1 Solirubrobacteraceae bacterium
CTCGAAGCCCGCGAAGCGGGCCACGCCGTGGTCCTCGTGCACCACGATGTCCCCGGTGCGAAGCTCGGTGAACGAGCGCAGGGCTCCCCGCCGCGCCGGCCCGGCGGCGCGCCCGTCGGCGCCCGAGCCCCCCGGGCGCTCCGCGCGACGGCGACGCAGCAGCCGGTGCTCGGGGTACACCGCGAGCTTCAGCGAGGGCGCCACGAAGCCCTCGCGCAACGAGGCGGCGGCGAAGCGCAGCGACGGCTCGAGCGGTGTGCGCGCCACGTCGATCTCGCCGTCGAGCCAGTCGGCCTGCAGGCGGCCGAGGTTGTAGGCGGCGCGCTCGCCTTCCCCGCGCCGCGGGAAGGCCACGACCGTGCGGTAGCCCGAGCGCACCAGCTTCTCCAGCTCGGGCTCGGCTTCGGCGAGCGAGCGTGCGGCGGTGTCGGCCGCCGAGGCCCGCAGCTCGATCTCCTGTCCGCTTGACATCGAGGACAGCCAGACGCGGGTGCGAGCCGCGACCGCGGCCTGCACCTCCTGGGGGCTCACGTACAGGTGGTGGGCATCGGCGTCGGCAAACGCTGCACACACGTCGCTCCAGTGGTCACCGAGCGCCGGCTCCAGCTCCTCCTCGGCCGCGACGATCAGCTGATAATCAGAACCCCCCCCACCCCCGATCAACTCGAGCAGCGCGCCGAAGCGCTCGACCGGCAGCAGCTCGGCGATGTCCGGCCTGTCATCCGCACTCTCCCCGTCGGCGGCGTTGAAGGCGCCGGTTGCGGCTGCGATCTCGGCGAGCTCGCGGTGCTCTGGCGCGAGCTCGGCGGCCGGGGCGATCTCGACCTCCTCGACGTCGCCGAGCGAGCGCTGGGTGAAGGTCGAGAACCAGCGCAGCGATTCGATCTCGATGTCGAACATGTCGACCCGCACCGCGTGCTCCTCGGTCGCGGGGAACACGTCGAGCAGGCCTCCTCGCATCGCGAACTGGCCGCGCTCCTGCACCTGGTCCACCCGCTCATAGCCGGCCCCCACCAGCTCGCCCGCGCACTCCTCGAGGTCCAGCAGCTCGCCGACCCGCAGCGTGAAGGAGCGCGGGCGCAGCTGCGGGTCGGGCACCTTCTCCGAGAGGGCCACCGCCGAGACCACCACCACCGGGGGCTCGGCGCTCGGCTGCAGCAGCGCATCGAGCGCCGCAACGCGCAGCCCCACCAGGTGGGCAGGGGGTGTCAGGTGAGACTCATAGGCCACCCCGCGCGAGGGATAGAAGCGCACCCGCCGGGGGGCAAGCCAGGCACGCAGGTCTCCCGCCAGGTCGCGTGCGGCGCGATCGTCGCCGACCACTACAACGGTGGGGCGCTCCACACCGCTGTCGGCGAGCGCGGCGATCATGAAAGGGCGCAGCGAGGACGACACGAACGCGTGACCGCCCTCCCGAGCAAGCCTGGAGGCCGCGGCGTCCTGGTCGATCGCGCCGAGCAGTGAGCGCAGGGCCATCGCCTCAGCGCCCCTCTGACAGCATCAGCCGTCGGGCTGCAGCGCCCGTGGAGTGGGAGTGGATCGCTCTCATGGGCTACTCCCCTTCATCTAGCACGACGCTCTCGACCGCCTGGCGGGCGCGGTCGATCAGGTCGCTGACCTCGGCGGGAGGCTCGCGAAAGCGCCCGAGGACGTAGGCGGAGACGATCTCGGGGTCGGTCGAGCTGGGCCGGCCGACGCCCACCCGCACGCGCATGAACTCCGCGCTGCCGAGCTCGCGCTTGATCGACTTCAGGCCGTTGTGGCCGGCGAGGCCCCCGCCGAGGCGCGTGCGCACCTCGCCGAAGGGCAGGTCGATCTCGTCGTGGACGACCAAGACCCGCTCCAGCGGAAGCTTGAACGAGCCGCGGGCCGGGCCGACCGAGCGCCCGGCGTCGTTCATGTAGGTCTGCGGCCACAGCAGCGCGACGCGCGGGGCCGCGACCGGCGCGCCTTGTGTGACCGGCGTGCCTCGTCCGACTGGCGCGTCTTGTCCGTCGCCTTTCACGCCCTGCGCCTCGGTCCCGCCGGGGACGCCCGGGGGCGCCGTTCTGACCCGACCTTCGGCGAGCCGCGCGCGGAAGCGGTCTTTGCTGCGGGAGAGCCCCCAGTGCTCGGCGAGCAGATCGGCGACCATGAAGCCGACGTTGTGGCGGGTGTGGGCGTGCTCGCGGCCGGGGTTCCCCAGCCCGACGATCAACCAGTCGACCGGAGCGCCGCCGCCGAAGGGGCGCAGAAGCTACTCCTCGGAGGAGGAGCCGCCGTCGTCGGAGGCCGCGTCGCCGCCGGCCTCGCCGACCAGCTCGGTCTCGGACTCGATCTCGGCCTCTTCCTCGCTCTGCAGGCGAGGGGCCGAGACAGATGCCACCGTGGTGGCGGGATCGTCGAGCAGGGTGACCCCCTCGGGGAAGGCGATCGATTCCAGGCTGAGCGTGTCGCCGATCTGCAGCTCGCCGAGCTCGTGCACGATCGACTCGGGGATCGAGGTAGGAAGCGCCTCGATGTTCAGCTCGCGGGTCAGCTGCTCGAGGATGCCGCCTTCCTTGACGCCGGGGACGTCATCGACGCCGGTCAGCTCCAGCGGGACCACGGCGTGGATCGGCTTGTCGAGGCGCACCCGCAGCAGGTCCACATGGGTGGTCTCGCCGCGCACAGGATCGCGCTGGGCCTCCTTGAGCACCACCGGGGTCGCCTTGGAGCCGTCGATACTGAGATCCACCACGGCGCCTGAGCCCGCCAGCGCGACCCGCAGCTCGCGTGCGTCGACGCTGAAGCTGACGGGATCGGAGCCGCCGCCGTAGAGCACTCCGGGGATGCGTCCGGTGCGGCGCAGACGGCGCGCCGAGCGCGAACCGTCGGGTTCGCGGCTTGCGACATCGAGCTTGGTGGTTGCGGTAGCCATGAGCGGGCCGAGGACTTTAGCAATCCCCTTCGTTGGGGATCGGCGCGCCGATCGAAAGCAGGGAGACCGAGATGCCGGTGAGGATGTTCCCGCTGCGTCTAACGGTTACGCACTGGACGGTCGGCAGGTGCCCGAGCACGGTCCACGCCACGCGGGTGACGCCCGTCGCGGAGGTCAGCGAGTGCTCGGTGGGGGAGGTCAGCGAGAGCAGCTTCACCGAGCCGCTGCGACGCAGCGTGGCGGCGTCGCGCTTGACGACCGCCACGCATCCGGGCTTTGCCCGGCAGCCGGAGAGCTGGGCGAGCATTCCATTCTGGTCGCCGACCACCTCGGCGCGCAACACCGCCAGGATGTCGTCGCGTTCGACGTTTTCAGTCGAGAAGAAGCGCGCCAGCACGCCGCTGATCGCCAGGAACAGCGCCACGCCGAGCACGATCAGGGCAAGCCACCTGCCGCGCGGACGCCGCGCCCGGCCCGTTGGGGCTGGGGCGGGCACTCAGAACAGCTGGTTCTCGCCGCCGAACACTTCACTGACGGAGTCGTCGGTGAAGATGCGGCGGATCGAGTCGGTCAGCAGCTCGGCGCAGGGAAGCACACGGATGTTCTTGGGATTGCCCGGCCGTGCGGGGATGGTGTCGGTGACGACGATCTCCTTGATGCCCGACGCCGCCAGGTTCTCATAGGCGTTGCCGGAGAACACAGCGTGGGTGGCGGCGGCGTAAACGCTCTCGGCGCCGGCATCGAGAACGGTGCGAGCGGCGGCCTTGAGGGTGCCCGCCGTATCGATCATGTCGTCCACGATCACCGCTGTCTTGCCCTTGACGTCACCGATCACGTAGCCGATCTCGGCGACCTGCTGGGCGGGGCGCTCCTTGTCGAGGATCGCGAGCTCCGCCCCGATCTTGGAGGCGAACTTCTTGTTGAGCTTCACGCGGCCGGCGTCGGGGGCGACCACCACCAGGTCCGACAGCCCGAGGTCGCCGAAATACTGGGTCAGCATGAACAGCGCGGTCATGTGGTCCACGGGCTTCTGGAAGAAGCCCTGGATCTGGCCGGCGTGGAGGTCCATCGTGAGCACCCGGTCGGCGCCGGCGGCCTCGATCATGCGCGCCACCAGGCGTGCCGAGATCGGCTCGCGGGGGGCCGACTTCTTGTCCTGGCGGGAGTAGCCGAACCAGGGCGTCACGGCGATCACGCGGTGCGCCGAGGCGCCGACGGCGGCGTCGATCATGAACAGCAGCTCCATCAAGGAGTCATTCGCGGTGACCCCGGTGGCGGGGTTGCCACAGGTGGACTGCACGATGAACACGTCCGCGCCCCGGATCGACTCCTCATAGCGGCAGTAGACCTCGCCGTTGGAGAAGGTCTTGAGCGTCACCGGGCCGATGTCCACGCCAAGCTTCTCGGAGATGTCGAGCGCAAGCTGCGGGTTGGCGCGCCCGGAGAAGAGCATCAAGCGCTTGTCGTAGTCGATTGGCAGGCTCGTCGGGGACGGCTGCGTGCGCGTGTCGATCACGCTCATCTCCCCGGGGAGTGTAGTGCCGCCAAGCGACGGCGGGCGCACAGGATCGATTTGGATGGGCCGCTGCGCGGCCTGGTCGTTCTGCCGGCGTGACGGGCCCGGACGCTCGTCATGGCTCTTGCCGGCGGCGCTGTGAGTAGCCCTCGACGTTGCGCTGGCGCTCGCGGGCCACTGCGAGCGCGCCGGCCGGCACGTCCTCGGTGACGACCGAGCCGGCGGCGGTGTAGGCCTCGTCGCCGACCGTGACAGGTGCCACGAAGGCGGTGTCCACTCCTCCGCGCACACCCTTGCCGATCGTGGTGCGGTGCTTGGCCTGGCCGTCGTAGTTGGCGGTGATCGTGCCGGCGCCGAGGTTGCTGTCCTGACCTACATCGGCGTCGCCGATGTAGGAGAGGTGCGGGATCTTTGTCCCCGCGCCGATGTCTGAGTTCTTGATCTCCACGAACGTGCCCGCCTTGGCGCCCTCGCGCAGCAGCGCGCCCGGGCGCAGATAGGCGAACGGCCCGACGCTGACCTGCTCGTGGAGCACGGCGCTCTGCAGCCATGAAGCTCGCACGCTTGCGCGGGCGCCGATGCGCGAGTCGATCGCGGTGGTGTTGGGCCCGACGAGCGCTTCCTCGCCGACCTGCGTGTCGGTCAGGCTCGTGGCGGGGCCGATCGTGGCGAGCGCGCCGACGGCGCTCGATCCCTTCAGGGTGGTGCCGGGCTCGATGCGGGCGTCCCTGCCGATCTGCACGTCGACGTCGATGAACGTGGATGAGGGATCCACGATCGTGACCCCGGCGAGCATGTGACGCTCGTTGATGGCCCGCTGGGCGAGCGTTCGCACGTGGGCGAGGGCGAGGCGATCGTTGACCCCGAGCATCAGGCCCTCCTCGGCGACCACCTGGGCGGCGACCGTGGCGCCGTCGGCGCGCAGCAGGTCGAGCGCCTGCGGCAGGTAGAGCTCGCCCTGGGCGTTGTCGGAGGTGAGCCGCGGGAGGGCGCTCAGCAGGGCGGAGCCGGTGAACACGTAGATGCCGGAGTTGACCTCGTGGATCTCGAGCTCCGCCTCGGTGGCGTCGCCCGGCTTCTTGGTCTCCACCACACGCGCCACCGAGCCGTCGGCGTCGCGCACGACGCGGCCGTAGCCGCTTGGATCCTCGAGCACGGCCGTGGCCATCGTGGCCGATGCGCCGCTGCCGGCGTGCGCGTCGACGAGCTCGACGATCGCGGCGGAGCTCACGAGCGGGACATCGCCGCTGAGCACCACCACGGGTGCCTGCGGGTCGATGTGCTCGGCGGCTGCCCTGACAGCGCCACCGGTGCCGTCGGACTGCGCCTGCACAGCCAGCTCGACCCCCTCGGGCAGCACGTCGCGCAGCGCCTGCGCCGGGGAGTCCACCACGACCACCCGCCCGGCGCCCGCGCCGAGCGCGGCCCGCACGGGCCACAGCACCATCGGCAGGCCGCACAGCTCGTGCAGCACCTTGGGCGTGCTCGAGCGCATACGGGTGCCCTGGCCGGCGGCCAGGATCAGGACAGTCGGGGGGGCGGTCATGGGCAGACTCTAGATGGCAAGCTCAGACGGGCGGCGTGCGGGGCCAGGAAAGCTGGGGAGCCTGGCTCGCAAGCAGGGCCGAAAAGCTCGGGAGCCTGGCCCACGACCAGGGCCGAAAAGCTCGGGAGCCTGGCCCACGACCAGGGCTGAAAAGCTGGGGAGCCTGGGCTCGAACCAGGACTTGAAGAGTCAAAGTCTTCCGGGCTGCCATTACCCCACTCCCCAAAGCGCGAGCGGATCGTGTCATGTGATGATCGCACGCCGTCCGACCGCGGGCGGTGCAATGTGGGCCACTACTCGGTAACACGCAATATCCCTCCCGCCTGCAAGAATGCCTGCCGTGCTGAGGGTTGGGGGCTCCTAGTGGGCCGGCAGAGAAGCACGATCATCGCGCTCGTATTGGCGGTGTCGGCGAGTTTGCTCGGCGGTGCCGCCACGTTCGCGGCCGGCTCGACGACGCCCAGGACGAGCCAGGGGCGTGGGCCCTGTCGCGATACGAGTCTGCGTCCGGCCCCCGGAAACACTGCGCGGGTGGCGAGCGCGACGCTGTGCCTGATCGAGCGCGAGCGCACGGCCTACCACCTCAGCGCGCTGCGCTCCAACGACTCCCTGAAGCGGATCGCCTCGACCCAGGCCAAGGACATGGTGGTCGGCGACTACTTCGGCGATGACACCCTGGGGGGCAGCACGCCGTGGCAGCGGATCACCTCATCGCATTACGCCACGGACGCCCGCAGTGTGTCCGTCGCCCAGAACATCGGCTGGGGCACCGGCTCGCTTGCCACGCCGGCTGCAATCGTGAATGCCTGGATGCTCTCGCCCCCCCACCGCGAAATCATGCTCGCGGGCGGCTATCGCGACGTTGGCGTGGGTGTGGCGCCCGCCGCCCCGTCGAGCCTGAACGAAGGCAAGCAGGGAGCGACCTATACGGTGGAGTTCGCCGCGCGGGGCTGATCCGCAGGGCGCCGAGCGAGCGCGCCAGGTAGCGCTTCAGGTGCCAGGCCACCAGCAGCGTCCACCACACGCCTGCGATCAGGTGCAGATAGGCGAGATAGGACCCGCCCGATGGCCTCACCAGCACGACGATCCCGCTGAGCAGCAGCGGGACGAGCAGGGCCGCCAGCAGCAGCGAGCCGGTCGTCTCCAGTACACGCCCCGCACGCCATGCGCCTCGCAATCGCGCCGGGGCGATCCCCGCGAGCTTGTAGACGGCCAGCAGGCACACCAGCAGCGAGAACCCGACATGGGCCCACACAAGCGCGTCCCCGGGATGCCTGGCGGCCAACTCCAGCCCATAGATGCCCGCGCCGCTGGCGATCGCCGCGAGGATCGGGCTGAGCACCAGTAGGCCGCGGCGAGCCGCCTCCCGGCGCACCGGCGCCCCAGAATCCGGCCGGGGAAGGCGCCGGGCCCGCCCGGAAGCCGGCGCCCTCAGGGCAGGTTGCGGGAGGCGCCGGGTCGCTCGTGCCGCCGCCGACGCCTGCGCGGCGGCCACCCCGGCAGGCCCGACCCCGTGCTCTAGC
>DATHPT010000184.1:0-3798 GCA_035483615.1 Solirubrobacteraceae bacterium
CCCACCCAAAGGACTTCACCCCGGTCTGTACGACAGAGCTCGGCTATATGGCCAAGATCAAGCCCGAGTTCGACCGCCGTGGCGTGAAGATCATTGGCCTCTCGGTCGACCAGACAGGCAAGCACGAGCAATGGGCCAAAGACATCGAGGAGACCCAGGGCTACGCCCCGAACTACCCGATCATCGGCGACGGCGACTTCAACGTGTCCAAGCTCTACGGAATGCTGCCGGCCAGCGCCTCCGGCGACTCGGACGCAAGGACGCCGGCAGACAACCAGACGGTGCGCAACGTCTTCGTGATCGGGCCCGACAAGAAGATCAAGCTGATCCTGGTCTACCCGATGACGACCGGCCGCAACTTCGACGAGGTGCTGCGGGTGATCGACTCGCTGCAGCTGACCGCCGGTCACAAGGTGGCCACGCCGGTCAACTGGAAGCCGGGGGACGATGTGATCATCGCGGGGTCGGTGTCCGACGAGGAAGCCAAGGCCACCTATCCGGATGGCTGGAAGACGCCCAAGCCGTACATCAGGATCGTGCCTCAGCCCAGCTAGAGGCTCGTCGCAGAGCTCGCGGAGGCCGTCCGGGCGCCGCGAGCATCTGGGATCTCAGAGCGGTTCGGAGATCACAAGGCGCAGGGCGCCGTCAAAGCTGTCCTGCTCGCGCAAGTATCCGTGCTCAGCGTCCCAGGCGCCGGACTCAAGCGCTGCGGCAAGTCGCTCGACCATGCGTCGCTCGGCCCCCGGCTCCAGCAGCGCCCACATCGACTGGGCGCCACGAACCGCGGGGTCCAGCAGCCGCTCGGGGCGTCTCCAGAACGCCTCGAAGAAGCCGTCCGTGCAATCGCCTGGCGTTGCGATCCGCTCGATCCGTGTGCGGCCTCCCAGGGCAGCCACGACCTCCTCGATCGGCGGGAATCGCGGTCGCTCTCTGATCAGTCCCTCGCTCAGATACTCCTGCTGCCAGGCGGGCAGGGCGTCGAGCTCGAAGGTGAAGACCACCACCACCCCGCGAGCCACACGACGCAGCTCAGCCAGGCCTGCCTCGGGGGGCTCCCAGTGGTGGATCGTCACGCACGCCATCGCCGCGTCCATCGCGCCATCGTCGAAGGGAAGCGCCTCGGCACGAGCGGCGATCGCGGGCGCTGCATCGGAGGGGCGCTGGACGCGCATCGTCGCGCTTGGCTCGACCGCGAGCACCCAGCGGTCGCGTGGCTCATAGGAGCCGGTGCCCGCTCCCACGTTGAGAACCGTGCGGGCGTCGCCCAGCGCGGAGTGGATGCGTGCGGCGATCCGCGGATCGCCGCGGCGGTGCTGTGCGTAGGTGCGCCCGTGGCGCTCGTAGTCGACGCGGGCGGTCATGGGAGCCGCGTTCCGGTGATATCTCCCGTGCCCGTAAGAATCCCGGGTGCCTGGTAGCCGCGTTCGCTGAAGAGGCGCATTGCTTTGTCGAGGGTCCGCTCGCGGGTGATGCTTGACATGGGCCAGGCTAGGTGCACACAGACTGAGTACGCATTTAGTCTAAGTCAGCAATTCCATGAAAGAGAGTGCTGATGCCCGAAACCGCATCTCCCCGGAGGGGGAGATGCCTGATGCCCTGCCCACGTGCAGGTAGGAGGGGAGGAGCCAGTGCATCAAGATCGGTCCTCGGCAGAGGCAACAAACGTATGCGCGGGCCCGTTCGGAGCGGTGTACGACTATTACATCGAGCGTCCACGTTTGGCGCGACTCGTACTCGGGTTGATGTGGGGGGTGGACCCGCGACCCTTCTATCGCAGCATCGCGGCTGTTGGCGAGATGCCAGAGGGAGCCACGATTCTCGACGTTCCCTGTGGTGGCGCAGTCGTGCTGCGCGGCCTGCGCCCCGGTCAGCGTGTCTCGTGGATCGGTGTTGACATCGAGCCGGCGATGCTGAGCCGGGCGGAGAGACGCGCGGCACGCTACCCGTCCGTGGAGGCACGCCTGATCGAGGCCGACATGCTCGCGCTGCCGCTGGAGGACGGCATCGCCGATCTGTGTCTCAGCTATGGCGGTCTTCACTGCGTGCCCAGTCCTGACGCGGCGCTCGCCGAGATGGCGCGTTGCCTGCGTCCCGGCGGGCGTCTGTTGGGAAGCACATTCCTTGCGGATGGAAGCCGTCGCCAGCGTCGGCTTCTGCGGGTCGACGACTTCGGTCACACGGGCACCGCCGAGGATCTGAGGCGATGGCTGGGAGCGGGTGGGCTGACCGAGGTGTCAGTTGATCGAGAGGACGGGCTCGCGGTCTTCAGCGGGCGGCGCGCCCAGCCGTAGCGCAAGGCTGGCATCCGAGGTCTCGCTACCAACGCGCGGTGGGGGTCCGTCGGCCGCTGCCCATAACGTGGCCTTCGGCCATGAATCACCACATTTCCGAATCCTGGCGCCTGCCTGCCTGTGCCTTCCTCTGACGTTACGCGCCTGCGGGCCCTGCTAGCCGATGCCACAGCGATGGCGCACCACGTCGGCGACGACCAGCAGGCAGAGCCCAAGGGCGCTGGCTACTTCGCCGATGCCTCCACCAGCGGTATCGAGGACGCGATCCGTCAGGTCGCCGCCCACGAGGGAGAGATAACCATGTTCGTGGGCGCTGGGGTTTCGATGGAGGCCGAACTCCCGTCCTGGCACGAGCTTGTGCGCAAGCTCCTGGTCCGCTCGCGCCCCCGTGCAGATCAGCAGTTGCTCGACGCGTGGGCTGACAGGGTGCTCGAGGAGGGTCCACTCGCCGCTGCCTCGGTCGCGCAGGCGCTCTACAAGGACGACCGAGCGTTTCGACGTGCGTTGCGCCAGGCGCTCTACCAGCGAGATTTCGCGAGCTATGCGCCGGGTGCTCTTGCGGGCCAGATCGCCTGGCTGAAGGAACGACTCGGCGCCCGCCTATCGCTGCTCACGGTCAACTACGACGGTCTGCTCGAGGCGGCGCTCACCGGGCGCGATTTGAATCCAGTCTCCTATGTTCACGCGCGTCGCGAGCCCGTCGGTCGAGCCGCGGTCTGGCATCTGCACGGTCGCCTGTTGCGAAGCGCCACCGGCGGGCGCTGGCGGGACGAAGGCAACCTGATCCTCTCCGAGGGCAGCTATGTGGACTCCACCGCCCGCATCTACCCCGAAGCGCTTGTCGCCGAGCGCATGCGAGGCTCACTGTGCCTGTTCGTAGGTCTCAGCATGACCGACCCCAACTTCATCCGCTGGCTCCACAACTCCTCCTCTGAGGAGTCTCTGGCTCCGCGTTTCGTCGTGTTCGTACGCCAGGCGTCTCCGGTCGCCGATCCACGTGTCCGTGGGTTCCTTGAACACTCAGCTGCGGCAAGATGGGCACGCTACAAAGTGACGCCCGTATGGGCTAACTATTACGGCGAGGTCGCCCAGATCGTCCATGAGGTCGGCTTGCGATGCAACGGTGAGGATCCACCCGACTTCCTTTCACGCGCGCGCCAGCGGTTTGCCCTCGGAGCCTCCCGTATCACGCCAACGGGTCCCCGTAAGTTCGCCGAGGCCCAGCGCGAGGCCGCCGCCTGGTTGCGCGCAAGGCTCGTCGAGGTGTGCTCGATTTGCGCCGCCGCAACACCAGCTGTGGACATCTCAGGGCACCATCTCGGTCTTGGACTCTGGGCCGTCGACCACGAGCACGGCACGGTCCTCAATTGGGCAAGCTCCGATCGCGCTTATCAGGAGCCCAACTCGGCGGTGCCCGTGCCGCTGCACATTCACAGTCGTTGGGTAGCGGTCTCCGCGATTGCCAACGGCGTTCCCGTCGAGGAAGACCCGATGGTCTATGCCTCGC
>DATHPT010000185.1:0-6328 GCA_035483615.1 Solirubrobacteraceae bacterium
AGAACCCTAGATCCAATAGCCGCACTGCACACGCCAACACGCGCTGCTCGGTCAGCTCTGTAGCCGATAGACGGCCATCGTCGCCGGCTGGCCTCAAGTCGCGTGCCACGCGACGTCGTAGCCGCGGCAACGTCGCGCCGAACGCGAGCATCGAGTCGAACTTGCGTCGGTCGCGGTGAGTCCGCCAACGAGCGTGGTAGAGGTACTGCTTGCGGCCCGCCACGTCGACCCCGGTGGCCTGCAGATGACCAAGCGGGTCCATGCACACCCACACCTCCTGCCAGGCAGGGGGAACCACGAGCTCTGCGATTCGCTCGAGTGTCTCGGGATCGTCGATGCGCTCCCCGTCGGGGTCCAGATACTCAAAGCCCCGGCCGCGCCGTCGGCGCGCGATGCCCGGCGCCGAACAGTTGCTACGCCTCAGCCGCGAAATGCCGCACCTCAGCTTCCTCTTCGATGTGGCTCGTTGTGCACCTGGCTATGAGTACCCGTCCTGTTGCCAGCTCCCATCCTTGTCGTGCTGCCCGCGGTTCATTTGTGGGCTGCGGGTCTGGAGCACTATGGCGGAGTCCGATAGAAGCTCTGTGCGTCTCACCCGTCCAGTCCGCGAGAGCACACAATCGTTTTGGTCGCCGAGCACAGAGGGTAGGAGTCAAGACATGCGCGTGCGACAAAACGGCACCGACACGTCCGTGCGCTTCACCTCTGCCGACTGGCTGGCCATCTGCATCGGATGTACGGCATTGCTGGCAGGCCTGCTGGTATTGGTGCTGGCGGGCGGCACCATCGCCTCGGCCATCGGCATATGTCTGCTCGGGGTCGGCGGGGTCGCGCTCGTGTCGCTGGTGTTTCTGCTGGTCGGCGAGAGCGAAGACCGTCACTACAAAAGGGTACGCAGTGAGCGAGAGCATCACTGACCACCTGCTGCAACGCCTCGCAGACGAATGGGGCTGGTCATCAAAGTGTTGGACCTCGCCATGGGTGGGTAGGTGTAGCTCATGGCCGATCCCGAGCCACGACAGATCGACTGGGCCTCGGCGCAGATAAAGGACGGAACGCTCACCGTCGAGTTCACAGGCAAGGGCTCCAAGGCTTGGAGGGCGCGGTTTGAGAACGTGCTCGCTCTACTCGAAACGCCGCACACCGCCTGGGGCGAGGTTAGCCTCCATAAGAGCGCCGTCAAGGTCGCCGACGTGCAGCAAGGCGCCGAGCCCGAGTTGCGTCACTTCCTTGAGAGCGTCCTCCTGCAAGCCAACTCAGACACCCAGCCGGGGGCCCCAGAAGGCGATGCTGAAACCAATGACGTCGGCGAGGAGCTCGAGGTCGACGAGCAGATGACCGCGACATTCAGGGCGTTCGCACAACAGCAGGAGGATTGACGATGGCCAATCATGGGCCGAGTGTCAAGGACGACAAACAGTACGAAGGGCTGCGCGAAAAGGGCATGAGCAAGGAGCGCGCCGCGAAGATCGCCAATAGCCCAGGGTCCTCCAAGCGAGGAGGCAAGAGCTCGGGCGCGGGCACTAAACGGAGCGCTACATCCCAGGGAGGCACCAAGGCACAGAAGGCCGTCGCGGGACGCAAGGGCGACAAAGCACAGCTAGCACTCAATGCCCGAGACGAGAAGCCGCGAGAAGTCCCTCGACAGCGACCGAAGGAGTTGATTACGCATGGCATCTGCACAGCTACAAGGACAAAGGATCGCCTTCCTGGTAGCACAAGAGGGCGTCGAGGAAGTCGAGCTGACCGAGCCGTGGCAGGCAGTTCAGAACGCAGGCGGCACCCCCAAGCTCGTTGCTCCCGAGGCCGGCGAGATCCAAGCGTTCAACCATCTCGACAAGGGCTCCACATATTCCGTGGATGAGACACTCGACGCCGCGGACCCAGGCTCCTACGATGCCCTCGTGCTCCCCGGCGGGGTAGCCAACCCAGACCAGCTACGCACCGACAAACGAGCCGTCGACTTCGTGCGGCGAATCTTTTCCGCCGGTAAGCCCGTAGGTGTCATATGCCACGGTCCCTGGACGCTGGTGGAGGCAGGCCTCGTGCGCGATCGCACACTCACTTCCTGGCCCTCATTGCAAACCGATATCCGCAACGCCGGCGGGAAATGGGTCGATAAGCAAGTCGTCGTCGACCAAGGCCTGGTCTCAAGCCGAAAGCCAGATGACCTGCCTGTCTTCTGTGCAAAGATCCTTGAGGAGTTCGCGGAGGGCCGCGAGGAAGTCGCTCGTGCCGATGCGACTGAAACCTAAACCGACCTGGCGCTCGCGCCGTCGTGTAGCGCCGCGACCATCCGGGCGGGCGCTTCGAGAGCAGGCCAGTGCCCGACGTCGGGCAGCGAGGTGAAGGGCGCCGCGGGTAGCCGCGCGCGGATGCGCTCGGCCATGTGGGCGCCGGAGATCGGGTCGAGCATTCCCCACACGAAAGCAAGCGGCACATCAGTCTGCTCGAGCGCGGCCACCCAGCGGTCGGCGTGGAGGGCACGGTCGTTCATGTAGCGGATCACGCGGTGGATGACCAGCTGACCGTCTTCCCGAACCATCGCACGCCAAATGTCCGCCCCGGCGCCAGTCACGTCGAAGCCCTCGGCGAAGGTGGGCTTTAGCCCCTCGATCCACAGCTCCTCAGTGATCTGCGCGCCGATCTGGGGACCAAGTTCCGGGTCGAGCAGCGCCAGCTGCCCGGGCTGTGGACGGTAAACGTCTGGATAGAGCCCCCCGTTGAGCAGGTCTACCTCGATCAACTCGACCCTCAACGCGCCTTCAGCGCGCCTGGCGAGCAACTCCTGCGCGACCGACACAGCGTAGTCGTGAGCCACGACGACCGTCGCGGCGACTCGCTCGCGCGCCCACACCGCTTCGACAAGGTCGGCCTGCTCGTGGATCGAGTAGTCGTGGTCGGCCGGCTTCTGCGAAGCTCCGAACCCGAGAAAGTCAAACAGCACCAGCGAGTTACGCTCGGACAGCGCCGGAAGCGCCGCGGCCCAATCGTGCGAAGAGCTTGGGAACCCGTGCAGCAAAGTCATCGTTGGACCGGTGCCGGCCCGCCGCAGAAAGATCTGTCGGGCTATCCCGCCGAGGTCGATGTCCACGCGTTTCCCCGCCGCCCACCAAGCGTCGATCCCTTCCACTGGCCCGATTATCACAGCCCCCTGCCACTGGAGGCTGCCAGGGACCCCAATCGCCCTACGACCCTCGGTGACCGAGCGGCGCTTGGGACACGAGCTCGCGTCGCGGAGCGGGACCGGCCAGACGCCTGCCGGCAGGCGTCACCCAAGACGGTTCAAGTCCGAACTGGAAGTGGTTATCTGTGAACGGTCTCATAGCTAGGCCTCCTCGCTCTCAGCGATGACCGATGTCTGCTTGATCCCCCACACGACCAACCCGATCGGTATGACCCAGTTGAGGAGGATGTTGGTGGGGCGCGTGTCGATCGCCCCGGCGGCGATGTGGAAGGGGACCATCGCCGCGAAGACCGTCCCCCACATCAGCGTGAGGCGGCGATTGACCGACTTGAACGTGGGGGTCGACCACAGCTCCCGCGGAACCTCTTCGCGAGCATATTGCTCGGTGAAGGGCACTGACGCGAGCGAAGCGAACGCGATCAGAGCGAGCAGCGCCGCGGCGATGGCGCGCGCGTAGCGCTCGACGAATTCCCCAAGCGACGCGTCGGCCGTGAAGGCAACCACGGTGAAGGCGACGAAAGCCGCCACTGCGCCGAGCTCGAGCAACTTCGGCCGTCCCATGAGGATGCCGCGGAGGGCGATGCCCGCCGCGATCAGCAGCGCGGCGATCGACGCGAGCTTCAGAGTGCCGTGCTCGGCGATGACCGTGAACAGGATCCACGGGACCAGGGCGATGAACACGCCCGAGCTATGGGTGCCCTCCTTCTCGATTGATCGTTCGTGCGCTTCGACCATTCCTGCCTCCGTTCATCGGTTGCTGATGAGGCAAACAGTCGCATTGCAGCGCGTCGCGGTCATACGTATGTAACTACTGATCTTTCGCGAGGGGAACTACGCAAGCGTCTCCACGGACACCATGCCCGTTAGCTCGACACCCATCCCGCTGGTGGCCTTCGGAGGGCTCGTCTCGCCGGGGATGAGCCGCGCCATGTGCAAGCTCGGGATCAACGACAGGCGCGAGTTTCGCCCAAGACTTAGTGCAACTATGGAATCAATTCCAACAACGGAGGTCAGCATGAGCACCATCGACCAAGAGATGGTTTTGGCCCATTTCATCGTCTCAGATGATGTCGAGCGTTCCCGCCGCTTCTACACCGATGTGCTTGGTGGCAGGACTGTCATATCGGGCGAGGGGAATGACGAAGTGACGTACGTAGCGCTGGCCAACAGCTGGATCATCATCAACACCGGAGGAGGCCCGACCGAGGACAAGCCAACCGTCACGCTCGAGACGCCGCCCGACTCAGATCGGGTGAACAGCTTCCTCAACATCCGGGTTGCGGATATCCAGGCGGTATACGAGGAGTGGAGCCAGCGGGGCGCAGATTTCCTGACACCGCCGACGCAGCACGCGACCGAGATACGCTGCTACATCCGTGATCCTGACGGCTACCTGATTGAGGTGGGCCAAACGACCCTGGCCAGAGGTTGGCGTCCACCGTCTTGATCACATCACCTGTGTGAGCGCCCATGAGGGCGACCCTCCAAAGTCGGCAACGCCCCGCCCGCTTCGCAGATAACTGGCTATCGCGAGATCGAGAACGCGTCAAGTTCAGCGACCAGAGCCTTGACGCGCTGCTCAATGTCATCGCGGGTCGTGCGAACCTCGGCGACTGGACGACCCTTCGGGTCGGGTAGGTCCCAATCGACATAGCGCTTGCCGGGTATGTATGGGCAGGCATCACCGCAACCCATCGTCACGACGACATCGGCTTGCTGGGCCAGCTCCGTCGTCAATAGTTGTGGCTCACGGTCGGCCAGGTCGATGTTCAGCTCGCGCATCACTTCCACGACCTCGGGGTGGACATGCTCGCCCGGCGTGGTCCCTGCCGAGAGCGCGGTGTGTCGGCCTTCTGCCGCCCGCTCGAACAACGCTTGGCTCATTTGCGAGCGGCCGGCGTTGTGCAGACAGACGAATGGGGCATTCGCCATCACGGCTGGCTCGGGAGCAGTTGACTGACTGGTTGCTCGTGGTGGGGCATGATCGCGTCTGCTGCCTCGGCGGGGGTTATGTCGGGGTAGAGCGTCCAGATGGCGAAGATCGCGCAGGCACCGCCAACGAGCTGCGCCACGATGAAGCCTGGCACTGAGGCCGGGGCGATGCCGGCGAACGTATTGGAGAACATGCGGCCCACGCTGATCGCGGGGTTGGCGAAGCTGGTGGAGCTTGTAAAGAAGTACGCGGCGCCGATGTACGCGCCGACGGCCGCAGGCGCGGCGCTCGCGCGTCTCGTGCGGGCAAGCGAGAAGATCACGAGCAACAGGCCCGACGTGGCGATGACCTCTGAGAACAAGTGCGCGCCCGAGGCGCGATGGTGGGTGGAGATGCTGATAGCCGCCAGGGAGAACATGCCATTGGCCGTGATCGCACCAAGGATGCAGCCGGTTACCTGTGAGGGCATGTAAGCGAGCGCATCACGCCAGCGGATGCCTCCGAAGGTCGCATCGGCAAGCGACACGACCGGGTTGAAGTGGCCACCCGAGACAGGCCCGAACATGAGGATGATCGTGAACAACCCGGCTGCGGTGGCAGCAGCGTTCTCGAATAGCTGTAGTCCGACATCGCCCGGCGAGAGAGTCTGCGCTGCGATCCCCGAGCCGATCACGAGCGCGGCCAGGAACGCCGAGCCAAGCAGCTCAGCGAGCAGGCGGCGTGCGAGCGGAGCGTCCATGCCAGGGATCGTATTACATCGACAGATGTAAGTCTTATTGATATAAGTAGATAGATGCTCGTCGATTTGGAGCTGGCCCCCAAGCAGAAGCGAGCGGCCGGTGAGCGCTGCTGCGAACCCGTCGCCTACCCCGACGTGCAGCGCGAGCAGGCAATCCGCATGGCCGAAGTCGCCAAGGCCCTCGGCGACCCGGTCCGCTTGCAGCTCGTGGACGTGCTGCGCAAGCACGCCGGGAAGGTCTGTGTCTGTGAGCTTGTGCCGCTGTTCGACATCTCCCAGCCCACCCTCTCCCACCACCTCAAGAAGCTGCGCGACGCCGGCGTCGTCGACTCCGAGCGCCGCGGCCTGTGGGCCTACTACTACGTGATCCCCGACGCGCTGCTGGAGCTGTCGGCGTGGCTGAGCTGAGCGCCCACGACACCACCGCCAAGCGCTGCCGAGCGCCCGAGCGCCGGGCCACCCTGTTGTG
>DATHPT010000186.1:0-8056 GCA_035483615.1 Solirubrobacteraceae bacterium
ATGGTTCGCGTTGGAAGGGCTTACGCGACAGGCCTGGATGCCGCGCGCCGCGCACGCGCGCTGCCCGGCTCGCGTAAGAGTGAACAGCGCTGGACGTCCCGAGAGCGGACGCTGGCAAGCGAGCAGGCCGCGGCGTTGGGCAGCTGTCAGCCTGGCTCGCGCCGAGGGTACGCTGGAGCCGAGACGATCAGCCAGCGCCTGCGCGGTGACCGCTCCCAGCGAGGCGACCCAGCGAACGAGCTCCATCTGCTGGGGATTGGGTGTGTAAGGGTATCGAGTCATGGCGCTCTCTCTTTCATCATTGGTTTGGAGGGGATGGATCACCTGTAGGGATGCGTGGGGCCTCGCTTGCCCTGAGCCCGAGGCTGGGATGCAGGCGTCTATGGGCGGTGCGTTGCGCTTATGGGTTACACGCCTGTTGAGCGGTGCACTACGCCTGTGTGGAGAAGATCTGCGCGATCTGGACAGCGGAACGGGCGCCGAGCTCGACGATCGCGGCGTCTCCCGGCGCCAATCCGCGGATCTCCTCGGGTTCTATGAGCGGAGCGGTTGAGCGCGTCCGTGTCCAACGACCGTCGCTCGTGCGCGAGCTCTTCCATGAGCCGCGGCTGCCTGCGAGCTTTGCGACGAGCTCGGCTGACTCAGGCACCACCTGTCGATGGACGACGAGCGCGGCGAGATTCCCGAGCACCTGCTCGAGCAGTCGCTCGCGGCCGGGGAGCCGTAGATCGGAGAGCTCCTGTGTGCCGAGCAGCAGGCTCACTCCGGCCGAGCGGGCGCGTCCAAAAAGCCGAGCGACGTGCTCGGCTGACACAGCCGAGAACTCGTCGATCGCGACCAATGTGGGCACAGGGTCACCCTGGAGCGCCGAAACGGCGGTCTGAAGATCCTGCACGATCGCCACGCCAAGCATGTGCGCCAGCAGCGGCCAGGTGTCGGCCTCCAGGCTGAAATGGACAATTGCTTTCTGGCGTACCGCAGCGAGCAGATCGAAGCTGTGGGCGCCCGGGGTCTCCGGGTCCAGCCACGGTGCCACATCCGACTCGGCCATGATCGCAAGGCGATCGCGCACGCCCGCGAGATCGCCGCGCTGGCGAAAGGTGAGGGAATCGAGATATTCGTAGGTTGCTTGCGCCTTGTGCTCAGGCAGCGCGTGCACGAGTGTCTCCAGGCGACCGTGATCGAGATGCTCGACCAGCGTTTGCAAGCTCACTGCGACACCCGCCTCGCGCAAGACCCGAACGGCATGACCCAGATAGCGCTGAGCCTGGCGCTGATAGTGGGGCTCGGTGAAGCGCTCGCCGGCGAGCGCCTTGTCGGCGAGCGCACTTGCAGACCCATGGCCGAATGGGTTGTAGGCGAATGGTCCAGCAGGGGTCCACTCGATGAATGGCCTGTCGCTCGCCCGAGCGACCCGCGCCAGCTCTGCACGCATACGAACGTCTCCCTTCGGATCGACCACCACTGCGCCCATGCCACCTTCGATCGCATTGGCGAGAATCCAGGTCTGGGTGTAGGTCTTACCGGAGCCGGTTGCCCCAACGATCAGGGTGTGCCTACCCCCGTGAGCGCCACCGAGCGGAAGGGAGACCAGCTCGCCGTTTTGTCGACTACCCACGACCAGACGCTCACCACAGAGCCAATCGGTGCGTGCATGCGCACCCCAGCGCCGCCTGAGAGCTTGCGCAAGTGAGTGCGCCGCGTCGCACGGACCACGCCTGCCCGCGGCGATCTTGGCCAGGTCGCCGCCGGTCAGAAGGTCCTCTCCGTGCCAGTGGCGTCCTCGGACGGTTGCACATAGAGCCGCGACACCGACTGTGGCGGACCACCCGTCGAGGATCGGGTGCCCGAGGACTGGGAGGACAAGCAAGGATGCAGCCCACGTCCAGCGCAGATGCCGGCGACGCATCGCTCGAGCAAGGATTGATCCAGCCAACAGGCCAACTGTCAGGTGCAACGCGATCGAGGTCGACTGATCGGCTATTTCGATCAATGGCATGAAGGGATGGGACGGGACTTGGATGGTGTGGCCAGATGAGAGCACGAGCGCTCCTTTCCATGAACCGGCTGGGGCCGGTGGTTGTTAAACGAGCAGCGGCGAGCTCCAGGCTCGCCGCTGCTGTGATGTATGGGCTTGGCGGGACCGGGGTCCGCCAAGATCGATTCAGGCTTTCGGTCTAGGTCAGGCGGTAGCCGACACCCCAGACATTCACCACAAGCCCGTTGGCTCCAGCCGCATCGAGCTTGCGACGCAGGCGGCTGGCGTGACTGTCGACCGTACGCGCTCCAGTGCTCGCATCTTGACGCCAGATCGTGCGCAGCAGCTCCCGCTTTGTGCAGACGCCGGTGGGATTGCGAGCCAGATGGACCAGCAGCTCGTACTCCAAGCGACAGAGGGCCACGGGCGATCCGGCGACGCATGCCAGATGCGCCGCGGTGTCGATCTCCAGCGAGCCAACTCGCAAAAGTCGTGCCGCGGCTACACCCTCCGCGCGACGAAGCACCGCCCTCAGGCGAGCGCGCAGCTCCAGGTATGAGACGGGTTGAGCGATGAAGTCGTCGGCGCCCACCTCAAATGCACGAAGAAGGTCAAGCTGATTCGCGGTGGGGCCGAGCACGATCGCTGGCGTGCACTTGCTCCAAGCCGACTCCTCCTCGCCGGAGCGGCGAATCTCCTCGAGTAGGTCGAGCGTCGCCCTGAACGTGTCGAGCGGACCGAGCACAACGGCTCTGATCGGCTGTGCCCGAACAAGCACATCCGCGTGTTGTGCGCTGCGGGCAAGCATCGCGAGATATCGATCGGCGCGCAACTGCTCGACAAGCTCCGACCCGATAGCCGCGTCGGCCTCGACGACGAGAATCGCTGCCTCTGAGGGCTCGCCCTTCGCCTGCATGTTTGGCAAGGCGCTCATTGACAGCCGCTTTATTGCAACTCAACCTCGCGGGGACTGATGCCGAGGCCATCGCGTGCGATCACAGCGAGCACCTCGCTATGGATCCAGGGCGTCGCCGTCGTCTCTCCTCCTTCAGGCATGATCCCGATGCGTCGCGCAAGCCAGCTTGTCTCTCCGCTGACTTTGCCACGGCGATCACGCTTTGAAACTCCACAACGCAAAGCGATTTCGCTCATGCTCATCCCGCGGCGGTCTACCGCGTCCAGCACGGCTTCGCGTAGACAGCGATTGAGCACAATCGGACTTGTGCAAAGCCGGTCCAGTTCGCAGCGCAGACGGGCAACCAGGACACTCGGGTCGTGCTGGTGGCGTGCTATCGCGCGTTCGGTGAGCCCGCGTACCGGCTCATAGCTCTCGAGCTTGGCGACCACATCGCGCAATCTGACCTCCTCCCAGTCTGATCCTTCGCTCTCTGCCGAGCGCCGGCACCAGCGCAGGTGTGGGGTCGAGCGCTTGAGGGAGTGTGGTCGGAGTCGGTAGGAGTCACCTGACCCATTGCCCAGACAGACCTCCCCGGCATCGAGCTCAGTGCTCTTGCCTGGGATCACCGGTTCGAGGGGGACGATCTGAAGGTCCTCTGGGCACACCTGCCGACACCAGCGCCCATCGGTGTCCTCGATGTATTGACGGCCAACGAGATCCGCATTCTCACGCGGCTCATCTGCGGCAAGGTGTGCAATGAGCCGGCGGTCGCAGAGGGTGGCAGCGTCACGGTCGACCACCAGCACGCTGCCGCCGTGGCCAGGGATCGCAACCAGCTCACGAGCTCGACCGTCAAGGTCGATGTATTGGGCAAGCGAGCCGTCGGCGAGGATCACGCCGCAACGGCGAGGATTTCGCAAGACACCCGGCAGCGCCCGCGAATCGTGCCGCGGCTTTGGACGAGATCGGGTTGGCAATGACTGCGAGAGGGCAGGCGACATTTCTGAGCTCCTGGGGGCGAGGCCACGCTGACGGCCGGGTGGTCTGTGGGAGGCATGAAGCGCCTTGTAGACCGGCGCAGGCAAATCTTCAAGAGCCGACAGAAGGGTCCAGGAAGCCGTCCTCGATGCCGAGGGCCCCTTAAGGGGGCCTCGGAGAGCGTCCTCTCAGAGCCGTGACAAACGAAAGCTGGCCGGGAATCGCTCGTGGGCCCAATGCAGAGGAGGCATCATTGGAGAGACCGTCGTCGAGTGCGAGCGAAACACCTGCCGATGCACATGCGCGACAAATGACAGGATCGTCATAACGATCGGGCGCAAGCGCCGAATGCAAGAAAGCGCACGTGAGACAGCTCTGCGCACAAAGCGAGAGATTGTCTCTGACTATCGCGAAGAGATCTATGAGGCCAATAGGCCGAACCGCTCGTGGATGCAGGAGGAAGAAGCCCACAGACTAGATCCTCGCCAGTGAGAAACGATCCTCCACAAGGGCCAAAGGCAGCGGTAGCCTTACCCACACGGCTTAACTCCTCGCAGTACCGTGAGGATCCGGCCAGCCACCTTGCAGTTACGTCAGTTTCAGACGACTGGGCGACTGCAACGCAGCAGGCCGTGTGTAGCGGGCGACTGCATCACCGGCGACGTGACAGCACCAGATGGTGGGAGAATTCACGAGCGTTATCACGCCAAGTCGACCTGGGCTTGCCTGACAAGAACTAGACGCGGGAGTGAGCTGTTCGCATGAATCGGCCTAGATAGTCACAATGTTGGTTAGTGGACAAGACCGATAGACGCGTAGCGGGTTCCGGGCCCGCAGACAGGCCGACGGCCCGCAAGCCACGCAAGGGTGCTCGGGGCGCAGCCGACCCTCGAGCCAGGATGATCGGGGCGATGCTCGCGAGCATCGGCGAACAGGGATACGCGACGACCGTCGTAGCGGACGTGATCGCGAAGGCCGTAGCCTCGCGCAAGACGTTCTACGAGCACTTCGAGGACAAGCATGCGTGCTTCTTTGCGATGAGCGATCAGATCGTCAGCGAATGGGTGGAGCGCGTCCAGCACGAGGGGGATCCGGAGAAAGACGAACCGGACGCGATTGAGGCGTTTGTGGACGAGCTGTTCGCCCTCGCCCTCGAGAGTCCGGCGGCATTGCGGGTGCTCGCGGTCGAGTTGACCGCCGCCGGACCGACCGGCCTGGAGCGGCGGGAGCGTGCGCTCGATGAACTCGCCGCTCCCATCCGCGAGAAGCTCGGTGGGAGCTCCGCCGACACCACACTGCTGGCGAGAGCGCTCGTCGGCTCGATTCTGCGCCTGCTGTATGCAAGGGCCCGTCGCGGGGCCCGCGTAAGGCGTCCGCGGCGCGGGGACCTGCTCGCACTTGCCCCGCAGATCGCCGCCTGGGTCTCGTGCTTTGTCTCAGAGCCACTGGAAGTGTTTGCGAACCCCTCGGCCAGCGAGATCGGAGCGAGCGTGTCGGTGGGCGGTCGTGCCCCGGGCACTCTGTCGCTCGGCTCACGCGCGATCGAGCGCAGAGGCCTGCCTCGTGGCGAGGGCAACGTGTCACGCAGCTTTGTGATCCACAACCAGCGCGAGCGAATCCTCGACTCACTTGCGAATCTGTCGGCGGCCAAGGGATACGGCGCAACCACGATCCCAGAGATCGTGCAGGAGGCGGCCGTCTCGGTACAGGCGTTTTACGAGCATTTCTCTGGGAAGGAGGACGCATTCCTGGTGGCGTATGAGCTCGGCCATCGCAAGGCGCTTGCGATCGTCGAGCGAGCATATGAATCCCAGGAGGACTGGCCGGCGGCCATACGGTCGGGCGTCGTGACGCTGCTCGCCTTTCTGGCCTCCGAGCCAGCCTACGCCCACCTTGCACTGATTGACGCTCTGACCGCAAGTCCGAAGGCTGCTGCAGTGGCACACGACGGAATGAACGGATACGCCGCAATGCTCGAGCCTGGACTCGAGCTCAGCAGGACCGGCAACCCACCGACAGTCGCTGCTGTGGAGGCCACGGCAGGCGCTCTGCTCGAGCTGTGCTTCGTGTACGTCGCCACCGAGAGGACACGAGAGCTGCCCAACCTCGAGGGGATCGCCAGCGACGTCGCTCTGCGCCCGTTTGTCGGCTCGGGACTACGCTGAGCCGATCCCAAAGGCTGCAGGAGCAGGCAGCCGCCCGATGTTGCGTTTGTTCAGTGGCCTTTTTGTAATCAGCCGTGAATGATGGAGCAATGACGCGAGCAAAGGACGAGAAGATCGCCGAGCAGATCCGCGAATTCGGATGCAGCCTGCGTCGAGCCCGTCAAAATGCCGGTCTTACTCAGGCTGAACTGTCATCCGCAGCATTACTCGATCGTGCAGCTCTCAGCAGACTCGAGTGTGGCCAGCGGGCCCCAGACCTTTCGACGCTGTTGCGAGCATGCGCCGCGCTTGACGCCAAGCCAGATGCTCTCTTGAAGGGTATTGGAACGGGAGCCTCTGTCTCCGGTGGGCGTCTTCGGAAGAGGCGAGGGACATACGACCCAGCCACAGCGTTTGGTGCGAACCTGAGGCAAGCCAGATCCCGGGCCGGCCTCTCCCAGGAGCAACTGGCGCTCGACGCCAAAGTCGATCGTGCGGCGATCAGCGTTTATGAGAATGGCGGACGCCAGCCGAACCTTCGTACCGTGCTGAAGCTCGCCTCGAGGCTGGAGGTCCAACCCGCCCTGCTGCTGCAGCACATCGTCTAAAGCTCGCGAGCCCTCAAAACTCATCTATTAGGGGGCGCCGCGCGACGACCTGGCTTCAGGTCATACCACGTACGTCGCGCGGGCCCAGCGCTTCGGCGACGCGCAAGACGTCTGCCGAAGCTTGTTCAGAGTCGCAGCGGGGGGTGACCGCAACATCCGAACCCTCTTCCCTTATCCGCCCATTCGGTTCCCGGGAAGTCTTGGCTCCTCCACCCTGGATGAGTTTGATTCCGAATAGCGCCTACGGCCCGATATCACTGATCGAAACCATATCCGCTGACCCGATTCCGTTCCGGATCTCGGATCAGCGGGGATAGTCGCACAATGGCGAAACCATGTCAAGACCTGCCGAGGAAATACGAAACCTAAATTGAAGGGCGCAGGATTCAAGATGCCTGCACGAGGACCGGCCGGGTCAGCAACCATGGCCGGGAGGCCTCCTCCGGCACACAGTCGCGCCCCAGCCGGCCCTCTGTGAGGGTTGGCCTGCCGCTGAGACGCTAGTCCGCAAGACGTCTCGGGTCTGACCTACGCCGCCCGCGCGCTGACGACTCGAGCATCATCCTCGAGGGTCCTTCCCTTGTCAAATCTCAAAGGACAATTCTATCTTTTTGTCTCTGACCGCCCGCGACACATCAAGCATCGTACCCGTCTCCGCTCCGTGCGCGACGCCTGCGGCTAGGAGGAGGACCGACTGGGGGGCGAACAGAGCCGGGGGGCTTCCTCCGGTCTGCGTTGGCCACACCAGCCGGCCCTCCGGGGGGTGGTTGGCAGCACCGGGACGCCCGTCTCTGGTCAGAGATGCCCCGGTTCCGTGTCGTTCAGACCCGCGGGACGGGCCTGGCCAGCATTGTTGGTCACATATGTTGGGGTGTCAAGAGAACCCACGGAATCCATGGAAACTGTTTCTTATATTCCCTCCTATTTCATTATTTGGGATTGCTTCGCTATCTATTTCAAGGTCCCTACCAGTCTCTTTCTACTCAACCGACATTTGTCGCAGAACCTGGATAAAGGTCGCGCTGCTCGATGAGCGGATCGCGCACACGTGGATCGGAGTGGGCTGCCGCTCGTACGTCCGGCGGCAACCGTGTGACCCCCCAGCCGAACAGCAGACCCTCGTGAGCATCACGCTCGGCGACGAACACGATGCCCTCGCGTCCCACGTAGCGCCAATCAGATGGATACTCCCCCGCATAGGCTCTGCAGGCGACCAGGACACGATCGGCCTTCCGCGCACATTCGCGAGCACGGGCACGATCGCGGCATACGAACACGACAAGCGGCAACTCAGCAACGCCGGGCGCATAGCGCTTCAGATGTGTCGACCAGCCTGTTAGGAAGTGATCGTAGCGCTCGAGCTTCGCTGCTCCCAGGCCCTCAGGCAGCCTGTCGTCGAGCTCGACGAGCAGTGGATGCCGGTTCTTCGAGCAGAGGCTCACGTCGGGTC